>JAUYJX010000016.1 GCA_030699245.1 bacterium
ATTTTTCTTTATTTTCGTTAAATCGATTAATTGGGCTTGCTTTATTTTATTATTATCTTCAGTGGTAGTAATAAAAGTCTGTTGAAGTTTTAGGGTATTTAATAGGTAATTGCGCCGGGTCTTATCCAGCTCGCTAAATACATCGTCAAGCAGCAAAATAGGCCGCTTGCCGCCACTGTAGCTTTCGATCAAATCCATCTCCGCCATCTTGAGCGCTAAAACAATCGTTCTGATTTCTCCCCTTGATGCAGCTCTACTCACATCATAGCCGTTAAAACTAATTGCAAAATCATCTCTGTGCGGCCCTATGGTGGTAAAACCGGCCCTTTTATCTTTCTTGGTGTTTTGATTAATAGTCTTTAGCGTTTCTTCTTTTTTTGCTTGAAGACTAGGCAAATACTCAATATTAATCTTAGCTCTCTCGCCAGCAATGTCTTGATAGTATTTACCGATAATAATGTTTAATTTATCAATTAGTTTAGCTCTTTTTCCGATGATTTGTGCGGCTGGCTCAACCAGCTGCATATCCCAAATAAATAATTGGTCATCGAGCTTTTGGCTGTTTGTACTGTTTTTAATTAAGCCAAGCAGTTTATTTCGCTGGCGCAGGATATGGCGATAGTTTGCCAGACCCAAAGAATAAAGCGGGTCGGCTTGACTTAATACAATATCTAAATATCTTCGGCGATCGTGCGGCGGCCCGTGTAATAAATTCATATCATTTGGCTCAAAAAGGGTAACCGGGTTTAGGCCGATTAGATTAATTAGCGGTTTAATGGCGCCGGCTAGTTTGAGGTTTTTTTTGGCGAGGTTTTCCTTTTTTTGTAGGCTTAGTTCAACTTTTATGTTGCTAAAAATTGACTCTATCCGAAAAAACTCCTCGCCATGACGAATTAGATCCACATCTTTTGAGTGAAATGGTTTGCCAACCGAAGCCACGAATATTGATTCCAGTAAGTTTGTCTTGCCAATAGCATTCGGTCCATAGATGATGATAGTTTTGTCGTCAAACCTTAGATCAATTTTTTTATAAGAGCGGAAATTTATTAGATCAATGCTTTTTAGCATTAGCTTCTAAGCGGCATTATCAGATAAGTATAGCTGGTGTCCTGCTTATTCTTGTCAATTGGCCGAATAATGCAGGGGTTTAGTTTGCCGCTAAGGTCGAGGCTTACTTTATCGGTGCTAATAATATTCAATACATCAACCAAGTACCGGCCATTGATGTTAATATCCATGCCGTGACCGTTTATCTTGGCCTTAATAATAGAGCTGTTTTCTCCAACTTGCGAAGCACTACTAGTAATATTTATTTCTCCTTTTTCTGAGATGCTGATTTTAATTGCGTTTGAGCTCTCTCTGGCAAATAGATTAGCTATTTTAACAGCATTTAATAGTTCGGCCTTGTCAACGTTGACCTGGGTGGTACTTTTTTCTGGGATAATCTGCTCATAGTTCGGGAACTTGCCCTCAATCAAACGGGAGATGACCTTAATGCTGCCGATCTCAAACATTATTTCTGTATCGGTTAGATAAATATTAACCCCACCACCTTCTTCTATATTAGATAAAATTCTAATTAGTTCCTGCGCTGTTCGAATGGGCAGAATGGCTTTAATTTCTTCACTGTTCTTTATGTTAATTTTTCTCTCTGCCAAGCGATAACTATCAGTGGCAACTAAAACCAACTGGTCTTTTTTTAAATAAACTAGCACGCCGGCCAACGCTGGTCTTGATTCATCTATAGAGGCGTTAAAAGCTACTTCAGCCAACACACTCAGCAGTTTATCGGCCCGAATATTAAAACGTGGCTTATCTTCAATTTGTGGAATGGCTGGAAACTCTTCCGGGTTAATACCGTTGAGGCTAGACTCTAGGTTGGTGGTCTTAATTTTTAAATTGTTATTTATAGCAACTAGTTGCAGTTTATCGGTGTTAAGCGAGGCAACCAGCTCGCTAAATAGCCGTGCCGGTACACTAACAGAGCCCTTTTCTTCAATTTTTGCACCTATTGAATAAATAATTCCGATCTCTAAATTAGTGGCGCTAAGTTTTACCAGGGAGTTTTCTGTTGAAATTAATAAATTATTAAGTACCGGCAGGCTGGCTTTAGATGAAACCACGCGGCTAACCACAGCCAGTGCTTTATTTAAATTTTCCTGCATTATAGAAATTTTCATTTTTTATTCCTCTCCTTTATTAACTTTATTATAAATAAATTTAAATTAATAGTCTTAATAATAATACCTGTGGACAAACAGCATAAGGTTTAATAACAGCTGCGGTAAGCTAAAAAATATCATAAAAACAGGGTGTATAAGTATATTAAATAACTGTTTATTAAAAGGGTAAAGTCTGAATAAGTAAAACCACCAGCAAAAGACCGGTAAATCAAGATGTTAATAAAAGGTGTATAAGAATAAGTTTGTTCACAGGTTGTTAACAAAAAGTTCACAAACCCTTTATTAACCGTTCCGCCCCTTTAAACGGGTTAGAACCTAAATCTTAAAACTAGCCCAGGGGGCGGTTATATGAGAATATTTTCTGTTTTAGGGTCTTTATTTCAAGGTTAACTGCCTGGCTTTTTTCTTTTAAGTTGTCAATTTTTTTAACACCGTGCATGACGGTGGTGTGGTCGCGGCCCCCGAGAGAATCGGCAATTTGGGGAAAGCTCATATCGAGTTCGCTCCTCATTAAATACATGGCGATTTGCCTGGGCAAAACAATTTGTTTATCTCTTTTAGCGCCAATAATATCATCGATTTTTAAATTATAATAGGAAGCAACTTTGCCAATAACCTTTTTGGCGTCTATTTTTTCTTCCTCTATCTTTTTGATCCCCAAAATTGCTTCGGCGAGATCGGCGGTGGGGGAAACATCGTGGATTTCACAGTGGGCAATAATTCTAGTCAGCGAACCCTCCAGCTCACGGATATTTGAGTCAAAACGCTCTGCTATAAAGTTAACCACCTCACCGGGCAAATCCAGGCCCTTGCCTTGGGCTTTATTAATTAAAATGGCAATCCGGGTTTCGTAGTCAGGCGCACTGATATCGGCAACCATACCCCATTCAAAACGGCTTCTTAATCTTTCTTCTAGGGTCGGTATGTCTTTCGGTGGACGGTCAGAGCAGAGCACAATTTGTTTGCCTGCCTGATGCAAGGTATTAAAAGTATGAAAGAACTCCTCTTGGGTTTTGTCTTTACCGGCCAAAAATTGCAGGTCATCTACTAAAAGCACGTCAACGCCCCGGTATTTGTTAGTAAATTGTTTGGTCGTGCCCTCTCGGATAGCGCGGATAAATTCATTGGTGAAGTCCTCGCAGGGAATATAAACAGCCTTGGCCTTTGGCCAAACCCTTTTTACCTGCTCGTTAATTGCCCACATCAGATGGGTTTTGCCCACCCCCACAGGACCGTAAAGAAACAGGGGATTGTAGTGGTCGCCCGGTTTCTCAGCCACCAACTTAGCGGCAGCAAAAGCCAAATGATTTGACGAACCAACCACAAAATTATCAAAATTATACCGCTTGGTTAAAGGAGTGCTGCTGATATATTGCTCAGACAAGGAATCGGCCAACCCTTCTTTAGCTGATTCACTGTCTTCTTCTGCTTCCGTTTTATCCACAACCCTTGGCCGAACAGCGTCAACCGAACCGGGCTTTATACTACCAACCCGATATTCAATTTTTATTAAATTATCGATTAATCTAGCCAGTGCTTCAAAGATTTGTGAGTGATATTTTTTCTCAATCCACTCCTTCGTGAAAATATTGGGAACAGAGATTATAGCTGTGTCACCACACACCTCTAACAGATTTGTATTCTTAAACCAAGTCTTGTAATTAGCCTTACTTAGACTGACCTCAAGCTCGCCTAAGACGGCTTGCCATAGACCGCTAAAGTCTTGCTTTGTCATTTACCCACCTCTATAAAACGTTACTAGTTATGATAGTCGGTTTTTTACTAACCGACAACCACCAGAATGCATTAAAATTTATCCACAAGTCCACATTTTTCTGTGGAAAAGTAGATAAGTCAATTGACACTCTCCCAATAAAAAATTAAAATAACCAAGACTTATGAAAAGAACGTATCAGCCCAAAAAGCGAAAACGGCAAAGGGTGCACGGGTTTTTAGCCCGCATGTCAACAAAGCCCGGACAAAAAATACTCAAACGCCGCAGACTGAAGGGCCGAGTTAGGGTTTCTATTTAAGATGCTGGCGCGGCCATTGCGCCTAAGGGCGGCAAGCGATTTTAATAAGGTTTATAAATTAGGCCGCAGTGCCCACGGCCGGTTCATACTTGCTAAAGCCCTAGATAATAGGCTAGATATTAGCAGGTGCGCGGTAGTCGTTTCAAAAAAGATTTCCAAAAAGGCAACTCTGCGAAATAGGGCAAAAAGGCGAATCAATGAAATTGTCAGAAAAAATTGGCAGAAAATTAATCCGGGGTTTAATATAGTAATTGTAGCCAAGGCCGGCTCACCAGAAGCCGAAAACATACTTTTAGAAAAAGACATCACTCTAGCTTTGAGTAAGCTGGGTGTTTGGGGTAAATAATGCTAAAGCGTGCTTGTAAAAAACTAATCCGTTTATATCAAAAAACGCTCTCACCCGATCACGGGCCTTTGAGGAGAATCTATCCTTATGGATGCTGCAAATACTATCCAAGCTGCAGTGAATACACCATTAGGGCAATTGAGCATCGGGGTATAGCTAGGGGGGTGGGTCTTGGTTTTGTTAGAATATTGAGGTGCAATCCTTTTTGTGATGGGGGAATTGACCTGAGCTACAAAAAAAATGCCAGAGAAGTTAGTAAGGAGTCTATTTAATGGATATTTTTCGAATACTTTTGACCCAGCCTTTAACTAATTTGCTGATATTTATCTTTGCTATACTGCCGGGGCATGATTTTGGTATTAGTATTATCATCTTAACTGCTATTATTCGCTTTGCACTGTGGCCGGTATTTGGCAAGCAATTGCATTCACAGCGCAAACTGCAGAAGCTTCAGCCGGAGATTGCCAAGATCAAAAGCCAGGCCGGTGGAGACAAGCAAAAAGAAAGCAAGATGCTCATGGAGCTGTATAAAGAAAAAGAAGTTAGTCCATTTTCTTCTTGTTTGCCGCTGGTGATTCAATTTCCTTTTTTGATCGCTCTATTTTTTGTCTTTTCCCAGGGCAGTGCTGATTTTGCCAAAAACGTCAGCCTGCTTTACACACCAGTTAAAAATCTTGCTTATATTAAAGAGCTGATTGCCGATCCGGCACTCTTTAAACCAGCGCTATTTGGCGTCATTTCAATGGCCAAGCCAAGCATCGCACTGGCTATACTTGCCGGTATCACTCAATTCATCCAGACCAAGATGATTACGCCAAAACAAAAAGGCAAGCTGGATGCTCAAACCAAAGCTGTAAACAGCATGACTATGCTTTTTCCGCTAATTACCGTGGTGATCGCCTGGGGTTTGCCGGCAGCCCTACCACTTTATTGGACAGTAACCACCCTAATTGCTATCTTCCAGCAATGGCTAGTGATGCACTATGAAGTTGATCAGATGGAGAAAATCCCGCTGCATAAAAAGATTATCAACAGATTAAAGAGAAACAAAAATGAAAAAAAAGCTTAAAGTCACCAAGCAAAAACTCTCGGAACTTTTAGATATAATGCAAATCAAGCACCGGATTGAGCAGTCTGATTTATCCGGCAATACTGTGCTTAGCGTCAAGACCGAAGACGGGGCGCTGCTGATTGGACGAGGCGGTGAGAATCTCAGAGCGCTAGAATACTTGGTAAATGTTTTAAGCCAAAAAGAAACCAGCGGGGAATTAGATTTTGTAATGATTGACGTTGAAGGTTACAAGAAAGAGAAAATAACCACCCTTATAGAGACGGCAAATTGTGCCGCCCAGGAGGCAATTGAAAATAACAAGGCAGTATACCTAAAGCCAATGCGCGCCTACGAACGCAGAATTATACATATGACACTATCTGATAAAAATGACATAATCACCGAGAGTCAAGGGGTCGAACCTTATCGAGTAGTAGTAATCAAAAAACGAGCGCCAAATAGCGGATAATTTCATAATCTTGCCCCACCCCGCGGCAATCCTGCCTACCGGCAGGCAGGCGAGCAACAGAAAGATTAGCAGCAGCTTTAGCAGAAGAAAACAAGATGCCTGAATCCCGATCCTGTCGGGCAAGTTTCGTAGTTTTCATTATGTTTAGCCAATACTAGTCACTTATAGTTGCGAGCTCTTGTCGCAGTTTTGCTCCACTTTTTAAAAAGTGGAAAGGAAAAGATATAATATTTTGTTACTTTTCAAAAAGTAACATAAAACTTCCGACCAAGACACAATACTAGAAGCACCGACAATCATTTGGCTTTCATATTCTGCGGAACTTGCTTTCTGTCTCGACAGAAGCACTCAAACAGTCCTCGAATATAAAGCACCAAATGCTCTGTCAGCTTTCTAATTACTTTATGGTCGAGGAGAAGAAGACGCAAGGCGGAGCACGTAAATGAACCTGCCCCTACTGACTGGGCTTGCGTTAAGGTAATGCTACCTCGAGACAAGGCCAGGCCTTGAAACTGCAGCTAAGGCCTGGCCTTGAAGGGGTGTATCAGTTGATCGGGGGGAAGTCAGCTGCTGATTTGTAATAAGTCGTAAAAGTATCAGTCTTTACGACCGATCCATTAACCACTACATCTCGCCAAAAGATAGTTTTTGAAGGCTGGTTGACGTCATTTGAACCGCTAATAAATTCCGGACCCCTGATCACCCCCGACTTGGTTTTAGTGCCGTAGTAATCAAATTTGAGAGTAGTGCCGGCGAGCACTGTTTGGATTAAGATATAACTGCCAGTATCGTTTCTGAATTTAAGATCAACTTGCGGGTAGTAAATTGTCGCATCTACCCCCGGCACACCGTATGGTGCAGTATAATAACTAACGGCAAAAGAATGACTAACTCTTTGAATGATGGGTAGCCCTGACATTAGCGCTGCTCTAAAAGCAGTAGAAGAAACTTGACACAGCCCGCCGCCGTATTGATTTTCTTGGCGACCCTCTAAAATAACTCTTCCTTCGGTATAACCTTGTTCTGGTCCGACATCACCTAAGATCTCACCAAAAGAAAATACTTGCCCCGGCTTTAGCAAAACCCCGTTAAATTTAGACGACCCAACCTTAATGTTTGTAATTCTATTAGCTGAGGAGCCTGGAAAATAAGTCACACCTTCACCGATTAGTTCATTAATTCCCAGGGTTGCTAGATTATCCTCTCTGACATC
>JAUYJX010000056.1 GCA_030699245.1 bacterium
GACCTCTGCCCGTTTAAGGTGCTCTCTGAAGACGGTACTGACAACTACAACGCAACTGGCTGGCTGGACCAAATGTTGAAGCGTGCAATCAGGGGTCCAGAACGAGGAGATCTGGAAAAGCTGATCGAAGTAATATCTGAGAAGATTGAGCAGAGTATTCCGCTTGCGCCGATCCAGCTCACACCTGAAGGGGATTTTCTCAAAGAATATCCACCGAGTACGGATGGAGGGTACCTCATCAAGCACAGTCGGGATGAAGACAGTCTCGGTTCGTGTGTAGGTATACATGAGTTCTGTAAAGGCTGGATGGATCGCCGCGGAGCTACCAAAACACACGACGCGATCGTATGTCGGGGATGTAGTCTGCGGGTTCTTTTCCCGAAGGAGACAAAGACTTACGGCGATCTTCGACAAGCACTTGCCTCGTTGCAAACCCAAGCTTCGGTGTAATCAACGTTCATACCGAGCAAAATCATCGGGGTGATTTGGTGGCCTGGGAGACGAGAGTTTCCCGGGCCGCTTTCATTTTATGCTAGATTTAATGCTGCAAGCCATAAAGTGAGTTATAACTTCACTTACCACGGCCCGCCATTCGACTCACTTCGTTCGCTCATGGCTATAGCCATACAGAAAGTGAGATGAGTCGAATGTCTTGAGCAAAGTCGAAAGGCACGTTTTATTAAGGATTAAAGTATTTTACAATCTTAGATTTAGTACGTTGCTCTTTGAACCAGTTTTCCAGATCAACAGTTTTGATTAAAATATGCGAGGCACGAATTTGGTCATCTTTTTTGTCGGTTACCTTGATGACGTGATAACCATAAGGAGATTTAACAATTTCACTAACACCACCTACCGGCAGGGCAAAAGCTGCTTGCTCGAATTCCGGTACCATTTGGCCTTTACCAAAAAATCCTAAATCTCCACCCTGCGAAGCACTAGTGTCTTGAGAATATTTCTTGGCAAGTTCTGAAAAATCAGCACCATTTCTGACTTGATTTAGCACATCCTGGGCTTGAGCACGAGCAACTTCATTGAGTTTGGGATCATTTGTAATTTTTTCAGCTAATTTTTTACGCGTGACAGAAAGTTTAAGCTCATTCTTGAAATCAGCAATGCTCCAACCCCAGATAGTTTTAAGTGTCTCTGCAGCTTTACTCGGTCCACCGGGAATATCCTTAATCAGGTTATTATATTCATCATCAATATCTTTTTTCGTAACCTTAACCTTGTATTTATTAGCCTGTTCTACGGTAATCAGATTATCAATCAACTGATTCATTACGGCTTTTTTGATTTCAGCTAAATCTTTTTTACCGTCTGGTGCGTTGAAATCTTTACCTTGATATTGATAATACTTTTTTATTGAATCTAATTGAAAGAGGTAATCATTATAGGTAGAGCGATTCCAAATTGGATTACCATTTACACTAACTGCCGGATAGGGAACTGCGGCGGCGGCAATTCTGACTGCTCTGTTATCTTGTTTGTATTTATAAATCAAAATACCAAACGTTGTTATAGTAACAACAACAATAGCTATGAGTGCTACTGCTGCCCCGATAACTTTCTTTTTATTTACACCAGTCTTGATACCGGTTTTTTTGAGCTTCTCTTTGAAACTTTCGGTACTAATCTTTTTTGTACGAATTGGTTTAGTAGGTTTTTTCGGTTGGATAGATTCAATTTTTCTAGGTCTATGTGTCTGTGAACTTTTGGGCATATTAACTCCTTCAAAAAGTCTATGATAACATTATTTTTGTGTTTGTGTCGAACTTAATTTATGAGCGGTATTTAAAATTTTCTGTTGAAAACGTATTGGACGATAGATTTTTTTGAGCTCCAAATCACCTCCTCCAGATAGAGTTTCAATTATTACGTTGCCGAATTTAAAAAATGAAGCCTGGATACCTTTTATCTGATAATTAACATTTTGAATATTATTCAGGGTTAGTTCTGATACTTCGCGGTTAAATAAACCATTCTGTTTGATAGTTATTATTCGATAATTTGTCAGAATATAAACGCTGTAATACCAGCTGATCCATCTGATCAGCCAATAGACAATAAGAATTATTATGTTGATTATCATCCAGAGAATAGCTAGATTGAGCCAATTATAATTATTAGAATAAGCGATAGCCCAAGGAGCTAAACTAATTGCTATAATCAATAAACCCCAGATTAATGGCCAGCGCAGAACTAATGGAAATTGTCTGGTAACTGCTAAAATTTCCTCATCAGCATGCTGCCCGGGAAATTGACGCCTTTTTGAATTATCGCGTTTGGCCATAGGTTAATTTTACAATTTAAAATCATAAATAGGAAACCCCCACCCGGTTGAGTGGGGGAAAATCGATTAATCTCAAGAGGGCCTTTTCTCGATAATCACCGAGGTATTTTGTCCCGAACCTTGCCGAACAAGATATTCGTCCGGCACTTTCGACGAAATGTTTTTTGCTTCCTCGTCTGTTATGATCAGCCTTTCTTGCGACGCATAGCTGATGAAGATGGCGACAGCACCTTGCACCGAGCCAGACTTAACATACATCTCCAAAATTTCCCGACTGCCGCTGATTTTGGCATTGATAAGGAAATATTTGAAGAAAGAAGTCGAGAGTTCCATTCCAACCTCCCTATGTATCAAAGGACAACTGGAAATTGCCGGCAGGTGGTTCTTCTTCTTGGGAAGATTCTCCTGCTGTACGAACATCCAATATCGCCAGATCCCCCCACTCAACTCGATAAATAGAGGCCCCAGCCCTTATTAAGTTTTCTCTCACCTTGATACAGATATGATCACGATGAGAGCCGTTACCGTCAATCGCTGAATCATAGAGATCTTTCTTTAACTGTATAGAGGTTTCCCCCCATACAGTTCTGACATCCAGCCAAACATGAGTATCGGCAGCCAATGCTGGCTCCTCTCACTAGAAGGTGCGATTGTCAGCTAAATAGTAACACAGATTATCCAACTGTCAACGTAAGCTAACTGTGTAAGGGTCGTTCCCTTACATCTTGCTAGTGTATAATTTTAATATGCCCTGGTAGTCCGCCGGTTGGCGGACGCCACCGCACTTTAAGCCCTGGTAGCTCAGTGGATAGAGCGCCGCCGTCCTAAGGCGGGCGTCGGGGGTTCGAATCCCTCCCAGGGCGCCATCAATCTGTTAATTTCTTGTAAGTTAGCAGATTGATGCTTTTTAGGAAGGATGAGAACCTTTAGGTTCGGTGGAATAAAGCGCGCAGAAAAATGATAAATTCTTTTGATTATTTTTTAAGCACTTTATGAAAGTCGCTATAAGCGACCATCCCTCCCAGGGCGCCATTTTTATTTGCAATCAGAATAATAATATGTTAATTTAATCCCTGTCGTTTCGGCTAGCAACCTTAGGAGGGTAAATGGCTAGCTCATCCACCACATCGTCCCAGCCATCCGCAAATGGTTCCAATAAGCCAATTGAGAATCCTCGCAAACCGCTGGGTCACATCGATGCCAATACGCACACGGGGAAGATAAAGAAGGAGGTTTCTTATCCGAAGAAAGGCGAAGCCTTTCGCCAGCTTCGTGATGAGTTCAAGGACAGCATTGGCCACTTGCGCGAAGCAGATATTCCCTATGCTGTGTGGACAGCTGGTTTGCTGCAAACAGTCTTCTACGACATTGCCAATCATCCTCCCGGGGTAGTAAAAGGCAGGATTAATGGGCATATCAGAGCTGTAAAAAGCATCAACCGCGAAAAGATACCTGATGATTGCCTGTCTCTTGTTGAGAAAGCAGAAGATGCGCTTTTGAACTACCAACAGGCGCTGGCTAAAACAACTTAGCCGTTTCACCCCTTAGGTTTACCGAAGCCTGAGGGGCTTTCGTTTGTTAGTGATTTTTAAATCTTAATTAGATTCTCAAATTCTGCCTGCTGATTTTCATCGAATGGACCAATTACTGCCAACCGAAAATTTTTTGATCTAAAATATTTATCAGCAATTTTTTGAATATCTTCGGATGTTATCTTATCGATTTTCTTTAGAGTTTTTTCGACAGTATCTGCTTTGTCAAGTAAAATTATCTGTTCCCCCATGCGATCTGCGACACTGCCATTGTCTTCCTGGCTCATAATTAGTCTGCCTTTAACCTGTTCTTTAGCTTTATCGAGTTCTCGGTTAGAAACTGGTTTATTTTTAATTTTTTTGATTTCCAGCATAGTCGCGCGCAGGGCTTCTTTGACCTTATTTTTATTTACCCCTGCATAAATTTCGAATTTACCGCTATCAACAAAACCTGAATTATGGGCAAAGATAGTATAAGCTAGTCCTTTTTTCTCTCTAACGTTCAAAAACAATCGAGAGCTCATACCGCCGCCCAAAATTGTACTCAACAGCTCAAAGGCAATTTGATTTTTGGTATTTAGCTTAACCGAGCGGCAACAAATTACAAAATGTGCCTGATTGGTGTCTTTAAAAAACAGCTTTGATTTATTCTTGGCAATTGAACCTTTGACTTTTTCAAAACTCATTTTGGCCTTGGTTTTTTGGCGCGCAAATTTGGATTTAACTAGTTTGACTATTTCCTCATGCTCAACATTTCCAGATACCGAAACTACCATATTATCAACTGTGTAGAGCGCATTGTAATAGCTGATAATTCTTTTTTTAGGAATTTTTTCGATAATTTCTTCCCTGCCTATGACATTAGTTTTGAGTTTGTCATAGGGCCACATAAGTTCACCCACTAAATCAAAGACGTATCTGGCAGGATTATCTTTATAAACATTCATCTCTTCAATAATTACACCGCGTTCTCGCTCGATTTCGTCGTTTTTGAACAGCGGATTAATCATATTGTCAGCTAGTACATCAAAACCTAAGTGCAAATGTTTTTTAGGTAATTTGACGTAATAACAAGTATGATCTTCGGCAGTGTAAGCATTCATATCACCCCCAACGCGGTCTATAGTTTCAGCGATTTTTTTAGGTGTGGGGCGCTTCTTTGAACCTTTAAAAAGTACATGCTCAAGATAATGCGCCACCCCGCCGTTGTAGTTTTCTGTCTCGTATCTGCCGCCGGCACCAACAAAAACAGCAATGCCAACACTCCTAGATCCAGTTGCTTTATTGGTAATAATTCTTAAACCGTTTTTGAGTGTTGAGATTTGATACATTTTAGTTTTTGTTAATTTTTTGTTGTATTGGCAAAGTGTACTATATATTTAAAACAAAGACTATTTAAAAATTTTCAACTAAGAAGTGTGAATTTTATTTTGTTTTTTTTATCTTTTTTATTTTACCTATAATATCTGCACGTCTTTCTTGGTCTTTAACTAGATGGAATAATGTTGGAGCGATAGAAATTGTTATGATAATTACAACAATCGGCAGTAAGTAACGATCTATGTTAGGTATAGATTTACCTAGAAAATAGCCTAATAGCGTAACGCCGACAGCCCATAAGAAAGCTCCGCTCAAATTAAATATTAAAAAGCGCCTGTACTGCATTTTACCAACACCCGCAATAATTGGTGCAAATGTTCTAATCACTGGTAAAAATCTAGCAATAATAATCGTTTTGCCACCATGTTTTTCGTAAAATGACCTTGATCTATCTATATTTTTGGGGTTGAAAAACAATGATTCTTCTTTTTTGAAAATGCGTGGTCCTGCTTTTTTACCAAAATGATAACCCACATTATCTCCAAGCACTGCGGCTATAAATGTGATAAAACAAAGCGTTGTTATCTCAAAAAATCCCTGGGAAGCTAAAAAACCAGCGGTAAACAGTAAGCTATCACCGGGTAAAAAAACTCCGAGCAATAAGCCAGACTCAGCAAAAACAATGGCAAAAATGCCAGCATAACCAATAGTTTTTATAAAATTATCCAGCTCAAACATAGACTAAATTATAGCAGAATTAAAATTACATTATATTTAAGTCTTTTAACTATTCGGGTATTTCAATCGTAATATCAAAAATTATGACTTAATAATTTCTTATGCAAAAACTACTAAACTCTTTGCCCTGTGGTCTTGCTAGAAATAAGCATTAGTTTTAAGCTTAAAATATGAAATTTGATGATTTGATGAATGATTATCTAGAATATATTGAGGTTGAAAAGGGCCGCAGCTTAAATACCGTGGAGAATTATTCGCATTATTTGAACCGTTTTTATGAATTTGCCGGGGATATTAATGTCGCAAAAATCGATATAAACCTGATAAGTAAATGGCGGCAGTGGTTAAACCGCAAAACTAACGATGATGGCCGCAAAATTAGCCGTGTCACGCAAAATTACCACCTGATTGCACTTAGAAGCTTTCTCAAATACTTGAGCAGACGCAATATTAAAACTCTACCGGCAGAAAAAGTGGAACTAGCCACTACCAAAAGACCGCAGGTTAGTTTTTTGAGTAAGGACGAGGTAAATGCCCTTTTTGAGTCGATTGAGGGCAGCAGTCAGCTTGATATGCGCAATAAAGCGATTATTGAGCTTCTGTTTAGCACAGGTTTGCGGGTTTCTGAATTGGTTAATCTAGATCGTGGTCATATTAATCTTAGAAAAGGTGAGTTTTCGGTTCGCGGTAAAGGACAAAAGGATCGCCCGGTTTATTTGACCAGATCGGCAACAGTTGCTCTAGAAAGTTATTTAAAAACAAGGGCTGATAATTTCAAGCCGTTATTTATTCATTACAGCGGCAGTAAAAGTGATCTCAACGAAGGTAATTACACCAGACTTACCGTCAGAAGTGTGCAGAGAATTATTGAAAAATATGCGCGGCTCGCGGGTATCAATAAAAAAGTAACGCCTCATACCTTGAGACATTCTTTTGCCACCGATCTGTTGACCAATGGAGCGGATCTACGAAGCGTGCAATCAATGCTAGGACACACAAATATTGCTACTACCCAAGTTTATACTCATTTAACTGACCCGCAGCTCAAAAAAGTCCACAAGCAGTTTCATTCAGGAAATAGCTAGTAAAGTCTGGCGTTGCAAAAATTCATCCCGGGTGGAGTGGCAGGGCCAACTCCGTTATGGTTAATATCAACTTGCAAATTCTTGCAAATTTCTGTACCAGAAACTAACACATTGTCCAAATTATTATAAATTGTGTCAGGTGATAAAGGCTTATAAGCTCTAATTCTTCTATAGGTATCGCCTGATCTGCCCGTTACATCGATAACTGCAAAGGGGAATTTTATATTTACTTCTTGCCCGCTACTATTATAAAAAGTCAGCCGATAATTTGTACCTGTATATCGTGATTTGAGCCTAAAAATATAATTTTGATCACCAGAGGTAGAGGTAATGGTATTTAATGGTATTCTATCAGGATTAGCTGTATTTGCAGGGTATAATAGTTGACAATTATATTCTCTAGCACTTTCGCATTGGCTTGCTATGCCGCTGTTTGATTGAGGCTGGTCAATTGTATTATTTTGATTGTTATTAATCCTTTTGTCAGGCATTACTAAAATATTTCTAATCGGAAAACCATAAATATCATCAGCATTATTGTAAATTGTCACAGCATTACCTCGAGGCCACCAAGTCAGTCCCAGTTCAACTGCCGCTGGCGCAGTCCATGGATTATAACCACTGTTAGTGCCACAACTGCTAGGAAATCCGGGGTAATAACATTCAATTAAACTAGTTGGATAAGGAACTGCTCCTTGAGGAGGTTTA
>JAUYJX010000057.1 GCA_030699245.1 bacterium
GAATGACCGACAAGGCAGGCTTCGCACTAGTTACGCTTATTACAATCAAAGTTTTGCATTCAAGGCCAGGCCTTGGCTGCAGTTTAAAGGCCTGGCCTTGAATGCGGGGGAAGAAGAAGTATAATGGCGATTAAATCTTACAAGAAAAATACTTCAGCTCGTAGGAATATGAGTGTGCTTGACTTTTCTAAAGTGACCAAGAAAACGCCCGAGAAATCCCTAACTGTTGCTGGCAAGCAGAAATCAGGACGCAACAATCAGGGCAGAATTACTGTCCGACATCGTGGCGGTGGCGCCAAGCGAAAGACCAGAATCATTGATTTTCAATTTACTGGCAAAGAAGTATCGGTGAAGGCTATTGAATATGATCCGAATCGCAGCGCTAATATTGCTTTGGTGGAAACTGAAAATAAGAAGAAAGCCTACGTACTGGCAACTTTGGGTCTAAAGGTTGGTCAGAAAGTCAGTTCTTCTCAAGGCTCTGAAGTTAGAGCTGGTAATCGCAAAAAACTCAAAGATATTCCGGTTGGTTTGACCATTTGCAATATTGAGCTAAATGTAGGCCGGGGCGCCCAACTAGTGCGTAGCGCTGGTGCGAAGGCTCGATTGGCTGCTAAAGAAGGTGAGTACGCGCATATTAAATTACCCTCTAGCGAAGTAAGGCTAGTCAATCTAGAATGTTACGCTACAATCGGTCAGATTGGTAATCTTGATCATCAGAATGTGAAAATCGGCAGTGCAGGACGCAAACGCAAAATGGGTATTCGCCCAACCGTCAGAGGCAAAGCTATGAACCCACGCGACCATGCACATGGCGGTGGTGAAGGCGCTTCGCCAATCGGCTTAAAACACCCCAAAACTCCTTGGGGCAAACCAGCCCTAGGTTATAGAACCAGAAGGCGCAAATCAACCAATCAGATGATTGTCAGAAGAAGGAAGAAGAGGTAGTCAAATGAGTCGATCGGCGAAAAAAGGCCCCTACGTAGATCTCAAGCTGCTTAAAAAAATACTGAATTTAAGTGCAGATAGTAAAACCGTTATTAAAACTTGGGCTCGTGCTAGTAGCATTAGTCCGGAAATGGTCGGTAAAACTATTGCCATACATAATGGCAAAACTCATATTTCTATCTTTATTTCAGAGAATATGGTTGGTCATAAATTAGGCGAATTTGCTCCTACCCGTAAATTTAAAGGCCATGGCGGTAAATTAGCTAAAACCCAGGAGAAAGTACAATGAGAGTAGTATCTAAAGCTAAAAACTTACAAATTTCTCCACGCAAGTTGAGACTTGCTGCTGATCTAATCCGCGGTAAAAAGGTAGATGAAGCCAAGCATTTGCTAGTTAGTACCAATAAAAAATCCACTGAGTTTGTATATGATACCTTAAAAAGTGTAGTAGCTAATGCGGGGAACAATAATGATTTGTCAGCATCAAAATTAATAAGTGATGAGATAAGGGTGGATGAAGGCAGAAAATTAAAAAGATACAAACCCCGAGCGCGAGGTGTGGCTGGCAAAATTTTTCATCGCAAAAGCCATCTGACTATTGTGGTATCTGACCAAGAGAAAAAAGAAGACAAGAGAGGGAAGGCCCAAAAGACTACCGAAGGCGAATCGAGACTGAAGACTAAAAATAAGGAAGACAAATAATGGCACGCAAGGTAAATCCGATTAGTTTAAGACTGTTAGTAAATAAAGACTGGCAAAGCAAGTGGTTTGATAAAAAAGATTATAGACAGAAGCTTAAAGAAGATTTAGAAATCAGGGAAGCTATTAAAAAGAAATTCACTTTTCGCGCCGGGATTGCCAAAGTAGAGATTGAAAGATCTGCTACTTCGGCAGATATAACTATCTATACTTCCCGACCAGGTGTGGTAATAGGTCGCGGTGGAGCGGGAACTGATGAACTCAAAAAAATAATTACTAAAATCACTCCAGCTGATGTAAAAATCAATATTGAAGAAATTGCTGATCCGGAAACTAATGCTCAGCTGATAGCTGATAATATTGCTGCTCAGCTGGAAAAAAGAATCGGCTTTCGAAGAGCAATTAAGATAAGTGTGGAAAATGCAATCAAGGCTGGTGCACTGGGCGCCAAGGCCACTGTATCAGGAAGGCTTAATGGCGCTGAGATGTCTAGACGCGAGACCACCTTGCAGGGCAGTATTCCATTACACACCATCAGAGCTGATATTGATTATGCCCTGTCCCAGGCACGTACCACCTATGGTGTAATAGGCGTGAAGGTTTGGATATATAAGGGAAGGCCGGAGGCTTAAAGGTGTTAATGCCCAAAAAAACTAAATACCGAAAAACACAAAAAGGCCGTAATAAGGGTTTGGCAACCCGCGGTACTGAAATTAATTTTGGCAAATATGGCTTGAAAGCTATGGGTACTGACCGGCTAACATCACGCCAGATTGAAGCGGCCCGCCGGGCAATGACCAGGTATATCAAGCGCGGCGGCAAAGTCTGGATCAGAGTATTTCCGGATATTTCAGTTACCTCTAAACCAGCCGAAATGCCAATGGGTAGCGGTAAGGGTGCAATTGACCATTATGTAGCCAAAGTTCAACCCGGCAGAATTATCTTTGAATTAGATGGTGTTGATTATGAGATTGCCAAAGAAGCCATGAGGCTTGCCGGCACAAAGCTGCCGATTAAAACCAAATTTTTAATGCGCCATATTTCAGGAGAGAAAAATGAAGACTAAAGAGATGATAAAAAAAACCGATAAGGAATTAGAACAGATGATTATTGAGGCAAAAAAAGATCTGACTTTAATGAACTTAGATTATCGTTTAAAGGAAGTAAAAAACCTTAAGCAGATAAAACTACTCAAAAAAAATATTGCCCGGCTTTTAACAGTTAAGCAACTTAAGGCAATATCAGTTCAGGAGAAAAAAAATGGCTAGAAAATTAATCGGCAAAGTTATTTCAGACAAGATGAATAAAACTGTAATTGTGGCTATTGAGAGATTAAAGGCCCACCCAATTTACAAAAAAAAGTATAAGGTAACTACAAAATTCAAGGCACATGATGAGGAAAATTCTTACAGGCCCGGTGATTTGGTAGAAATTATTGAGACCAAACCGATCAGCAAGCAAAAAAAATTTATAGTTATTGCTAAGGTTGAAAAGAAAAAAGGAATTAAGAAATGATTCAGTCGCAAACCAGACTAAAAGTAGCTGACAATACCGGTGCCCGGGAGCTAATGTGTATTAAAGTACTCGGCGGCTCAAAACGTCGTTACGCTAGAGTTGGCGATATGATTGTAGCTAGCGTCAAAGTAGCTAATCCCAATGGTATCGTCAAAAAGAAAGAGGTGGTAAGAGCTGTAATTGTTCGAATGAAAAAGGAAACTATGCGCAGCGACGGCTCAACCATTCGCTTTGATGAAAATGCTGCGGTGATTATTGATAATACCAAACTGCCACGCGGTACACGTATTTTTGGTCCAGTAACCAGAGAACTGCGCGATAAGGGCTACATGAAAATTATTTCCTTGGCTCCAGAGGTGCTTTAGTATGAAACTTAAACTTAAAGATAAAGTTATGGTGATTTCCGGTAAAGACAGAGGAAAAGCTGGTGAAATTATTGCAGTACTCCCAAAAAAGAATCAAATTGTTGTTAATGGTATAGGATTAGTCAAAAAACACCTGAAGCCTAATTCGAAAAATCCCAAAGGAGGCATTATAGAAATCTCCAAGCCTATTGATGTTTCAAAAGTAATGATAATTGATCCGTCTAATGGCAAACCAGCTCGGATAGGTTACAAGCTAAGCAAGACTGGACAAAAGGAAAGAATTTTCAAGACTTCAACTTTTAAAAATAAAAGAGTTAAAAAAGATAATAAATAACCATGAATGAATTAAAGGAAAAATATAATAGACTGTCAAAGAAAGAGCTCCTAGAAAGCCTTAATTTAACTAATGTCAATCAAGTGCCAAAAATAATCAAAGTGATTATCAATAGCGGTGTAGGCAGAGCAGTTAGCGACAGTAAACAGTTGGATTTCGTGGTAGAAAGCTTAACAAAAATCAGCGGACAAAAACCACTGGCCACTAAAGCCAGAAGAAGTATCGCCGGTTTTAAGCTTAGAGAGGGTAATCAAATTGGCGCAAAAGTAACTCTTCGAGGTGATCGCATGTATTATTTCCTGAATAGATTAGTTAGAGTAGTAATTCCCAGAATGCGCCATTTCAGAGGTTTGCCAAGCAGCGGTTTTGATTTGGCGGGCAATTACAATATCGGGATCAAAGAACACACTGTTTTTCCGGAAATTCCTCAAGAGGATGTCAATATAACGCATGGTTTGCAAATACAAATTGTCACGACCGCCAAAGACAAAAATCAGGGCATTAAGCTTTTAAAAAGTTTAGGTTTTCCTATGGAAAGGAGTAATAATGGCTAGGAAATGTTTGACTGAGCGGCAAAATAAAAGAATGAAATTAGCCTTAAAATACATGGACAGGCGAGAAATCTTGAAAAAGGCAGGGGACAGGGAAGCTCTGGCTAAGCTGCCAAGAAATTCTAATCCCGTAAGACTTAGAAACAGATGTCCGGTAACTGGTCGAGGAAATGGTTATATCAGAAAATTTGGTATGTCGAGAATTACTTTCAGGGAATATGCTTCTCGTGGACAAATCCCTGGCGTAACTAAGTCAAGTTGGTAGATAAAGGATAAAAAAGATGACAGATCCAATTGCAGATATGTTAACTAGAGTCAGAAATGCCGTAAAAGTCGGTAAATCATCAATTTTGGTACCTTATTCCAAGATTAAGTTTAGTATTGCTAAAATTCTGGTTAAAAATGGCTATTTGAGTGATATAAGGCTGACAAAAGATGGTAACTTTCAGATATTAGAACTTATTATTGAATACGATAAGCAGAAAAAATCAATATCTAGATTAGAGAGAATTAGCAAACCAGGCAGACGTGTTTACATTAAGACCAAAGAGATTAAAAAAGTTTTTGGTGGTGAAGGCATTGCAATACTGTCCACACCAAAAGGTATAATGACCGGTTATGAGGCTCACTCGCTTGGTATTGGCGGTGAATTAATATGCAAAGTTTGGTGAAATGAGTAGGATAGGCAAACAACCAGTTGTAATACCCGAAGGTCTAACGGTTGATATCGGATCAAAACAAATAGAGATTAGCGGTCCTAATGGCAGCTTAAGTCAGCAAATTTTTGACGGTTTTAAGATTACTCAAAAGGAAGGTAATCTTAATATTGCCAAAACGGTTGATAATGTTTCAACTCAAGAAAAATATGGTTTACTGCGTACGCTGATCAATAATATGGTGATTGGTGTATCTAAGGGATTCAAAAAAACTTTAGAAGTAAAAGGTGTTGGGTATAAGGCGCAAATGGATGGAAACGGTCTTAGTTTGAGTTTAGGATTTTCCCATAAAATAGTTTATAATCCGCCTGAAGGTATTACGCTAAAAGTAGAAGGCAACAAAATAATTGTTAGCGGCTTCGATAAACAGGCTGTAGGCGAAACATC
>JAUYJX010000001.1 GCA_030699245.1 bacterium
TGTCGAAGATCGCCGTAAGTCTTTGTCTCCTTCGGGAAAAGAACCCGCAGACTACATCCCCGACATACGATCGCGTCGTGTGTTTTGGTAGCTCCGCAGCGATCCATCCAGCCTTTACAGAACTCATGTATACCTACACACGAACCGAGACTGTCCTCATCCCGGCTGTGCTTGACGAGGTACTTTGCATGCGTACTCGGTGGATATTCGCTGAGAGAATCACCTTCAGGTGTGAGCTGGATCGGCGCAAGTGAAACACTCTGCTCAATCTTCTCAGATATTACCTCGATCAGCTTCTCCAGATCTCCTCGTTCTGGACCCCTAACTGCATGCTTCAACATTTCGTCTAGCCAGCCAGTTGCGGAGTAGTGGTCAGTACCGTCTTCAGAGAGCACCTTAAACGGGCAGAGGTCGTTGATTGAGTAAGTCTTACTAGTTCTGCTTCCATCTTGATCGAGGTAGTGCCCAACAAGCTTTCCTAAAACTATCTTCTTTGGCTTAAAGCTTGCAGCCGAGACAGCTTCAAAGAACACTTGTACCTCACTTGGGGGAAGCTTTTCTATTTCCCACCAATTGTACTTCAGAGCAAGATCGACAAATCGAGTCGCAATGTCAATTGTTTCGTTCGGCATTTCTGCCTCCCTCTAGTCGTCAAAGGACGGATTGTCTTTTTTATTATCTATCAAAGGGCATGATTTATAAAGCATAACAAAAAAGACCTCAATAGGTCTTGAATTTATAATTAATGGTAAGCCATTCAGAAGTCAGAATTTGGTTATAAAAAAACGACCCGAGTTAATGATGGGCCGTTTAGGGGCTGAGCCGAATGCCCAACCCCTCTTTAAGTGATAACAATCAGGTAGACGATGGAGTTGCAGAAAAGGTCTTTACGACAAGACCTCCTTCAAAGAGCATCGCTATCGTGTTGTTGATTCCTGCTTCGATGAAATCGAGTTCTCCACCACATTCGAGGATGTTCTTGGCAGTAAGCCTTATGAAGGGGATCAAAGCCCAAGGCGCATTTGGCCACATTGTGTGACCAAGATCCATCAGCTTTATAGCACGATCTTTTTCGTTATTCCAAAATAGATCGAAAACACCCCCAGCAACCAAGAACTCTCCATCCGGTCTATGGCATGCCAATGTTGACACGAACTCATCAGGATCGAGATCGAACAACATGTCACCGTTCGTCTCTTTGCCGTAGAAAACACCATCCCAGGTTTCGGGAAGAGGCATCGGGATACTCCCTTTGTAGTGGACAGAAGTTTAGCTATAATACCATATTTGCATAATAATTACAATATTTTGTTAGGCTTGGAGCCAACGGTGGGGATCGAACCCACGATCTCTGCTTTACGAAAGCATTGCTTTACCACTAAGCTACGTTGGCACAATGGAGCGGGTAACGGGAATCGAACCCGTATCTTAACCTTGGGAAGGTTACGTCCTGCCACTAAACGATACCCGCCAAAGCCTACTAATTTTAGCATAAATAGATATAAATATAACTTAAGTTAATTGATAAAGAAGCTAAATTTTGCTAACATAAGTGAACTGTTTCTCGATTTAATTAATCGACGAGGGCTCGTGGTGTAGTTGGTCCAACACGCCTCCCTGTCACGGAGGAGATCGCCGGTTCAAATCCGGTCGAGCCCGCCATTTTAGATAGATGAAACTTCCCGAAAAACCTAAATCAGAAGAAACTAAAAGCCGTAAACTCTTTGATGATAAATTGTTTCTGGCAATTTTAATATTTACCAGCTTAATAAATTTAGCTAATCTTTTTTGGGCTATTACTCATATTCATAGAACTGAAATGCCCGTACCTATCAGATACACTAGCATTGCCAATTTTGATCAGCTAGGCAAGTGGTATCAGCTTTATTATCCGCTAGTTATTAGCCTGACCGTTCTCGCAATTAATCTTGTTTTAGCGCTCATCACTTATAAAAAGAGCAAACTAACCAGTATTTTTTTGCTATTAACCGCTCTGATAGTTGCTATATTTGCTCTGGCGATCACCTTTGGTTTTACCTCAATAAATTATGGAACCAACTAGCATAAATATTGAAAAGCCAGTTAAACTAAGCTTTGTTGATAGCCGATGGTTTTATCGGATTCTTGAAATAGTTCCCGGTTTAACCACTTGGACAGTAATTATTGCTCCGATTATTCTAAGCATCTCATATCCTATAATAGTCGCTTACTTTATTATTGCTTATGATTTACTATGGCTAGTTAAATCTATGCGCATGAGTATATTTCTAATTCGCGGCTATCGCCGGATGAGATTAGCGGCAAAAGTTAATTGGAGCAAAAAGCTAGATAATCTGAAAGATTTAGACAATACTTACAATAAATACAGAGGTGAGTTACTAAAACTAGAGAAAGAAAACCCCTATGTTAAAAAACTGTTAGTATTTAAACTTAAAAAACGCTATTTTCAAGATAAATATCATAAAATAAAAGCCGAACTTGCTGAAATAGAGACATTATTTGATCATCGAAATACCCTAATAAACCCTGATGAAATATATAATGTAGTAATTTTGGCAACATATAATGAAAGCCTAGATACTCTTAAGCCCTCTGTCGAGGCACTGACAAAAGCAAACTGGAATCCAAAAAAGCTAATTTTTGTTTTAGCTTATGAAGAAAGAGGAGGGGAACAGACTCAGAAAAACGCTAAAGCACTAGAGGAGGAATTTAAAGGTAAATTCGGCGGTTATTTGAGCGTGATGCATCCAAGAAATATACCAGGTGAAATTAGAGGTAAAGGGAGCAACATTACTTTTGCGGGCAGACAACTATTAAAATATATAGATTCAAAAAATATCCCTCATGATCGTGTAATTGTAACCACACTCGATTCAGACCACCGCGTCAGCCCGCACTATTTTGATTATTTGACTTATGTTTATGCAATTGATCCCAATAGAAATCATAAATCTTTCCAGCCAATTGCCATGTTTTTCAATAATATTTGGGATGCACCGGCACCGATGAGAGTAATCGCCGCTGGTAATTCATTCTGGTTAATTATCGAAACTATGCGCCCGCACAGATTACGTAATTTTGCCGCTCATGCTCAAGGTTTGCAAACTTTGGTTGATACTGATTTCTGGTCTGTTACCACTATTGTAGAAGATGGTCATCAGTTTTGGCGTACATATTTTGTTTACGACGGGGACCATCAAGTAAAACCGATTTATGCACCTATTTTTCAAGATGCAATATTATCCAATACTTATTTGAAGACCTTCAAAAATCAGTATTTGCAGTTAAGACGCTGGGCTTGGGGCATTAGTGATTTTCCTTTTGTTGTAAAAAATTCAATAAAAAACAGACAAATTTCTTTTGGGAACAAGTTTGTACAAACTTTTAGGCTTTTTGAGGGCCATTTAAGCTGGGCTACAACCCCTCTAATACTTACTTTTGTAGCTTGGCTGCCGTTAATCATCAATTCAAGCTTCAAAAACCAAGTTTTAGCCCATCAATTGCCGGTAGTCGCTAGCTGGATATTAACAGTAGCAATGGCGGGACTATTCGTAACTATTTGGATTAGTATGATTTCTTTACCGCCGCGCCCAACTAGATACAAAAGAACCAAATCTGTCTTTATGTTACTGCAATGGCTGCTGCTGCCCATTACCACCATGGCTTTCGGCTCGTTTGCAGCCATTGATTCTCAGACTAGACTAATGCTGGGTAAATACTTAGAATACTGGGTGACAGAGAAGGCACAAAAAAAATGAATTATTTAATAGGATTTTTTGCTTCTATACTGCTTTGCACAGCAGTAATGCCTTTTATCAAAAAGATAGCGCTTAAAATTAAGGCAATTGATAGACCATATGAGGCTGGCAGGCAAAAATTACACAAAAAAATTACAGCCCGCGGCGGTGGAATGGCAATTTATATTAGTTTTGTCGTGATCTGTTTAACTTTACTGCCGCAAATCGATAAGCGTTTTATCGGCTTACTGCTAGCTGGTACTATCGTTTTGCTTGTCGGTTTAGTTGATGATATCAAAAGACTTAGTCCTTGGGTAAAGCTTATTTTTCAAATAATTGCAGCTTGTGTGGCGGTGGCTTTTGGTATAGGAATCCCTGCGATTACTAATCCTTTTGGTCAGGCAATTAATCTTGAAACCAGTAAATGGATAATAAATATCGGCAGCATAGGGCTAAATATCAGCGTATTTTCGGCGCTATTTAGTATTCTCTGGCTAGTCGGTATGACTAATACTGTTAATTTTTTAGACGGACTAGACGGCTTATCGGGCGGGGTTGCGGCAATAGCAGCAACGATTATGTTCTTTTTATCAATCGGCCCGAAAGTCAATCAGCCGGTTACTGCACTGATCTCGATAATTTTAGCCGGGGCCTGCATCGGTTATCTCTTTTATAATTTTTATCCAGCTAAAATATTTAACGGTGATAGCGGAGCATACTTTTTGGGTATGACTTTGGGGATCTTAGCTATTTTCTCGGGTGCTAAACTAGCTACTGCACTGCTAGTCTTGGGCTTGCCAATACTTGATGCTATCTGGACAGTGATACGCAGAATCTTGCATGGGCGCTCACCATTCAGTGCGGATAGGGGCCATCTGCATTATTTATTGCTTGATGTGGGATTAAATCAACGGCAGGCTGTGCTGATAATTTATGCATTTTCAATTGCTTTTGGTTCGGTAGCTCTATTTGCCAGTACCAATCAAAAAGTTACAGCTATTTTCGGTTTGAGTGCCATTGCTGTTGTAATGATTGCTGCTCTCGGGCTAATTAAATTTAAGAAGCTTAAAACCAGAGCTAAAGATTGACTATTTGATATGCGAGTGATAAATTATAGCACTAGAGGGAACAATTAAAAATTGAATAGCCGAAACCTCCAAGAAATATTTAAAAACTTGCAAGTTTTTTACAAATGTCCCTCTTGTAGTGCGAACTACCGTTTAGACGACATTAAATTCTTGGGCCAAGTAGATAACCACTGTTTTATGCAGCTCTCCTGCCACGGTTGCTCACTGCCGGTTTTAGCTACGGTGTTTTTAAGTTCCAAGAAAGGTCTTCCCGGAAAGAAAAACGGTAAATTGACCTCTGAGAGCAAAAGGACTGACCTTAAACCCAAAGAAAAGTATCGTTTTACAGATAAAGATAGCATTTCTTCCTCAGAAATAGCCGACTTGTATTTGTTTCTAGATAACTACAAGGGCGGCTTCGAAGATCTGTCAAACAAATAGTTTTAATCATGGAAAAAATAGTCATCAAAGCTGACAAGCGTGATATTGTTGGCAAGAGAAATAAAATTTTAAGAAAAGAAGGTAAAATACCAGCCATTGTTTATGGCCATGGTTTTGAATCTTCTAAAATTGCTATTGATTTGAAAAAATTTATACATATATTTAATGAAGCGGGACAGAGCAAAATTATTAGTCTGGAAATCGGCACTGGTAAACCTCTTGAGGTGCTAATTCATGAGGTGCAGGAGCATCCTACTACTACTAAACCACTGCATGTTGATTTTTATAGAATAAAAATGGATGAGAAGATCAAAGCTAGCGTACCGCTGCATTTTATCGGTGAGACAAAAGCTGTTTTTGAAAAAGGCGGTAGCTTTATCACCAATATAGAGGAAATAGAAGTTGAAACATTGCCAGCTAATTTACCATCGAAAATCGATGTTGATATCTCGGTATTAAATGATTTTGATAAAGCCATCCATGTTAGTGATCTTAAGTTGCCAGAAGGCGTAGAACTTTTAGAAGAACTTGAGGAATTAGTTGCTAAAGTTGAACCGCCAAGAACCGATGAAGAAATGGCTAAGCTTGAAGAAGAAGTTGTAGAAGAAATTCCGACTGAAGAAGGCGAAGTTATTGAAGGTGAAGCAGTTGAAGGTGAAGGTGAAGAAAAACCATCCAAAGAAGGTGAGACTCAAGAAACATCGCAATCAACCGGCAAAGCAGAAACTACTAGTGAAGTAGATAAGAAAGAAAATAAAGATAAGAAAAAAGAATAGTATCTGATAAGACTTTCTAGGGCAGTAGAGATTCTTAACTAGTATAGTCACTGTTCGTATTTTGTTTGCTTTTAATCTTAAGATTAGCTATAATAATTTCTATGATGTTAGAGAAAATGCTGACTGACCCAATAGAATATAGTAGTCTATTCATTGATATGAACAGCTTTTTTGCTTCAGTTGAACAGCAGTATAACCCACAATTAAGGAATAAACCAATGGCTGTGTGCACGGGACTAGCTGACAATTGCACTATTATT
>JAUYJX010000007.1 GCA_030699245.1 bacterium
CGCAAAATGAAAAGAGCAAAGAGTATTTTTCTGTGGTGTGGCGAGCTTGTCGAGCAGTGGCGGGGCTGGCTTCCTTAGTTGGGGTTTTGCTCAAAGAATGTTCGAACTTCGTCCAAAAAACACCGCCATTCGACGCTCCGCCAGCTGGCGGATTGCTCATGGCAAGCCAGCAAGGAGAATGATCCTGAGTATAATCGAAGGACCATCCTACGCCAAGCCTGCCTGACGGCAGACAGGGCAGACAGGCTCGAAGAGCAGGCAGGCTCTCCGCCATAGTTCTTATGCTTGAAGAAGCCTTAAAGGCTTCTTTTTGATATTATGATTGTATGAAAAAAGACTACGAAAGGTTTCTTAAGCTTAATCCTGAGGAATTTGACCAGGATGAAGAAAAAGGCTGGAGGAAACTAGATAAAGAGGGTAAATCGCTAGAAGCTGCTGAGGTGATTGAGACATATCTTGATATGAACAAAGATAAATTACGTGATGGCTCTGCTGACAACGCTGAACTTGAAAAAGTGATGCACTTTCATATTGGTCAGTTACTATCATTTTCAGGAAGCAAGCATTATGAAGAAGCTATTCAACATTTTCAAAAATCACTTCAGCCCAACCGGGAAGGCTGGAATTACTATGTAGGTGGGACAGTCGCTTTCTTGCAGAAAGACAAGAAAAACCTTAATCAGAATATTAAAGGCCTACAAGATTTAGAAAGAAAACTTGGAATTGGTATCGGTAACCTGGATATACTAGAACATTTCGCAGTATCTTTAAGGAAAGGAGAAACTTCCTATAAAAAAGCTATGAATGGACTTGAAGCTGCAAACTAGCTCTAACATCCATTACCACCCGGAGCCATAGTTCTTATGCCTGAAAATCCATCACGGTCTTTTATGTTAGGATGGGGGTATAAAAATTACTATCAACTACAAGTAGGAATTTACATAATGCCACTCATATATATTACGGGCAATTCTGGAGCTGGTAAGTCAACAATTCGTAAAGAACTGCAAAAAAGAGGCTACGAAGCTCACGATACCGATGAAAATGGTATAACTTGCTGGTATAACAAACAAACTGGCAAAAAAGTAGAGAAACCACCCGAACTAAAAGATCGAACCCAAGAGTGGTATACCAAACACGATTGGAGGGTGTCTAGAAAACGAATTGAGGAGCTTGTGAGTCGAGCAAAGGATAGGTCAGTCTTCCTATGCGGTACAACTGCCAATGAGAATAAAGTATGGGATTTATTTTCAACGGTGATTTTTCTTACTATTGACATCGAGACGCTCAAACACCGACTTGCGACTAGAACCAATAACGAATTCGGTAAAACATCAGTTGAATTAAGAAATATCCTGAGCCAACATAAGTTATCAGAAGAAATAAATCGTAAATTTGGTGCAATAATGATAGATGCTACACAATCTGTACCTAAAGTAGTAGACAAACTATTAGATTATGCCGAGAGGCGACAAGACTAGGTAAGGTTCCAGACCCAGCTGTTCCGCCATTGTCTCGCTGAAGCCTGCCTGACGGCAGACAGGCTCACCAATGGCGAGATACATCCGCCTAATCTGACTTATACCCAATAAAGCCAATGTGTATCAGCAAGTATGCGAAAGCGGACAGTATGTACTATGTATATATTCTTATG
Source organism: bacterium (assembly GCA_030699245.1). Taxonomy (GTDB): domain Bacteria; phylum Patescibacteriota; class Saccharimonadia; order CAILAD01; family JAUYJX01; genus JAUYJX01. Next base: position 1,655 of record JAUYJX010000007.1, read on the forward strand.
ACATCAAGAGATAAATCCTATATTGGCTGCACTAATAACCTGAAAAAACGTATAGAGCGTCATTCAAAAGGATATGTATCTTCAACAAAAAACTTATTACCGGTAAGGCTTGTTTCGTATTTTGCTTTTAATGATAAAAACAAAGCTTATAGTTTTGAGCGTTATCTTAAAACAGGGTCTGGAAGGATATTCCTAAAAAAGCGTATACTAAACTAAAACGAGGAGAGGTCGCATAGTGGCCGAGTGCACCGGTCTTGAAAACCGGAGATCCGGCAACGGATCCGTGGGTTCGAATCCCACCCTCTCCGCCATTGTCTCGCTGAAGCCTGCCTGACGGCAGACAGGCTCATCAATGGCGAGATACATCCGCCTAATCTGACTTATACCCAATAAAACCAATGTGTATCAGCAAGTATGCGAAAGCGGACAGTATGTGCTTTCCACCACGATAAACATCTAACGGAGGTAAAGTGGCAAAAACCCAAGATTATAAAAAAATCGCCAAGGCGCTCGGTGTTTCCATTGAGGATTTATTGAAATAATATGCCTATCAAAACAATAATTTTTGATTTTTTTGGTGTTATTTGTTCCAGAGTTGCTCCTGTTTGGTTTCAAAAATACTTTCCTGAAAAAGAAGCCGCGGAATTAAAGAAGTTATATTTTGAACCCGTTGATTCTGGAAAGATTTCAGAAGATAAATTTCTAGAAATTCTTAGCAAGCTTTCTGGGAAAAGTACTGATGAAGTCAATGGGGAACTATACAGTCTAGTCAAAATAGACGACGATATTGTCAAACTTATTAAAAGTCTCGGGCAAGATTATAAAATTGGTCTTTGCTCAAACAGTGCAGGCAAATTTTTACATACAATTTTAGAAACCTATAAGCTAGTGGATCTTTTTGATGTTGTTGTTATCTCAAGTGAGTATGGAATTACCAAACCAGGCCCTCGAATTTATAAGTTTACTTTAGAACAACTTCAGGCTAGTCCACAGGAAACAATTTTTATTGACGATAATCCTGAACATGTTCGAGGGGCGGAAAAAATTGGTATAAAAGGCGTTCTTTTTACTGACCCCAAAAAGTTATTTGCTGATTTATCAAAACTTATTAAGATTCCATAGAGTAGAATTTGCCGCTAAAGAACAAAATCTGTAAGATTTTGTTAGCGGGCTTACCGCTCGCGAAAAACTTGAAATCATCCTTTTCGCTTCCGCTTCAAGGCGAAGTGGGCGGAAGAAGGTGGGGGGGTTCCGCTCGCTGAGCATAGGCAGTTCCGGTCGGATATTTTCAAACAGACACCACCACGATAAACAACTAACGGAGATAAAGTGACAAAGACCCAAGACAATAAAAAGATTGCTAAAAAGCTACTTAATTTAGCAGATATTAAAGTTGGCGGCAAACGTCCTCAAGATATTAAAGTGTATGATGACCGTTTTTATCAGCAAGCTTTAACCAGGGGTAGCCTTGGTGTTGGCGAAAGTTATATGGACGGTTTATGGGACGCAAACCGCTTAGATAGCTTTTTTTATCAGGTCTTTAGCTCTCATCTCGAAGAGAAAGTAAAAGGAAAGTTACGTACTAATATTTTGTTGTACGGCTTGAAGGGCTATCTAATTAATCGTCAAACGGGCAAACGTGCCTACAAAAATGCTCAGGCTCACTACGATATTGGCAATGATCTTTACCGTTCAATGCTTGGCAAAACTATGGCTTATTCATGTGCTTACTGGGAGTGGGGAGCAAAAGACATTGATCAGGCTCAGATTGATAAGTTCGATCTAATATGTAAAAAGTTGGGGCTCAAAAAAGGCATGAAAGTGCTCGATGTCGGCTGTGGCTGGGGTGGTTTACCAATACATATGGCTAAAAAATATGGTTGTGAAGTCACCTGCATTACTCCCTCTAAGGAACAAATTGCCTACATAAAATCTCATATCAAAAACGAAAAGATAATACCTAAGCTCTCAACTTGGCAAGATTTTAAAACCCGTCAAAAATTTGACCGCATTGTTTCAGTAGGTATGTTAGAACACGTTGGACCAAAAAATTATCAAGCTTATTTTAAAGCTATGAATAACTTACTTACCGACGGCGGTATCAAGTTAGTTCAAACCATTGGCAATAATATATCGACCCAAAAATTTGATCCTTGGATGGATAAATATATATTTCCTGGTGGAATTTTGCCCTCTATCAAGCAGATTGCCAAAGCTTGTGAAGGCCTTTTCGTTACGGAAGACTGGCATAATTTTGGTGCTGATTATGACAAGACTCTGATGGCCTGGCATAAGAATTTTTTAAAAAGTTATCCTGGGCTCGATCACCAGAGATATGATCGGCGATTTAAAAGAATGTGGGAGTTTTATTTATTGGCTTGTGCGGGCGGATTTCGATCACGTAATATTCAGCTCTGGCAAATTGTTTTATCAAAAAATGGTGTTGGTGGTGGATATAAATCCATCCGCTAATTTATTATTTCTTCGCTACTACTAGTCCCCAAATATTTTTGGCACCTTCATTTTTAAGAACTTTGGCGCATTCATTGATTGTCGCGCCGGTAGTTAGCACATCGTCAACTATCAAAATCTTTAGGTTTTTTACTTTCGCACAAGGGATAAAATTATTTTCTACCAGTTTTAAGCGCTTGGCTCTACCAGCTCCCACCTGTGGAGTATGCTTAACCCTAAGCAATGTTTCCTTGAGAGGCAAATCAGTTTGCCCAGCAATTCCTCGGGCTAAAATTTTTGCCTGATTATAGCCGCGTTGCCGCAGTCTTTTGCCGTCACTTGGCACAAAAGTTATCAGATCAAAACTGCTGACATCAATTTTCTCAACCAGTTTTTTAGCAAGCAGGCGGGCAATATCTCGCCTACCAAAATATTTTAACTGATAAATTAGTTTCTTGATCTCGCCGTCCAAACGATAGCCGATGGTAACGCCCGATAGTTTGCTTTTTCTTTTGCAGGCCGTACAGGTTTTTCCATTACCGGCTAATTTATTGCACAAAAAACAAACCTGTACTCGGTTAGTAAAAATTTTTCTATCGCAGTATTCGCAAATCATCTCACCACTTAGTCCGCAGATCAAACACTTCTTATCGACAATCAAATTAATTATTTTTTGTAACATTTATCTTGCAATTCTTACTAGTCAACAGCTATAATATGTTTTAGCGATTATATATGCAAGGATAAGGAGAAAGCTTATGGCAAATAAACCTGTCTGCCGACAAGGCAGGCTTCGCAAAAGCTACACTTATTACACCCAAGGTCTGACACCCAATAATCCGACCGATAAATTAACTTATAAAATAACTAATTATGCGAAACGGAGTAAAGTATAATGTCAAGAAAAGATAAAGACGAATCAAAAGAAGAAGAAATCTTAGCGGACGAGTTTTTGGATGATAAGAGCGGTGAGGATTGGGCAGGCGAGGATGAGTTTGAAGGCCAATTGGCCGTTGATGTATATCAAACCAAAGAAAAAGTGGTCATCAAAGCCCCGATTGCCGGTGTAACTCCCGAGGATCTAGATATCGCAATCAGCGAAGATGTGGTAACTATTCGCGGCGACCGCAAAGAAGAGAAGGTGATAGAGAAGGATAATTATTATGTTCAGGAATGTTTTTGGGGTTCATTCTCTCGTTCGGTAATTTTGCCGACTTCGACAGTGGCCGAAAAAGCTCAAGCTATGCTAAAAAATGGTGTACTGACCATTGAGATTCCCAAAGTTGCACAGGACAAAGTCAAAAAGATCACGGTTAAAGCCGCTTAAATAGTTTAAGCATCAAAGAAGACCTTTTGTGAGGTTTTTTTTGTGTTGTTCGAGCGATTTGTCACCCTGAACCTGCCTGCTGGCCATTCTGAACTTGCTCCGTCTTGTCATGCTGAACTTGTTTGTTTGTCATTCTGAATTCATTTCAGAATCTAGATCCTGAACAGCGCTGACGCTATTCAGGATGACAAAAGAACGGGAAGAAGGATAGTTTGTTAGTATTCAAAGTACTAACAAATTTGCCACGATCGTGAGGAATTTGTTAGTAGATAATGAAGAAAGAAGTAGAAATTAGCTCGGAAATCGGCCGATAACGAAACTAACTATGGCAAAAGATAGCAGGGCTACCACGATGCCAATCACAGCGTAGAGAATAGTATCTTTGGCCTTTTTGGTGTTTTCTGAATCCCCGCCAGAAAATATATACATCAGACCACCGACGATCAGCATAATCACCGCGGCGATACCGATAATAAAAAGCAAGGTGTTGGTGATATTCTGTATCTGTTTGGGCAAACTATCAACAGCGCCCGTCCCTTTGGCACATCCTGCACCACCGCTTACACCGCCCGTGAGATCGTCACAAGCAGCTCGAACAGCACCACTCAATCCTGCAAGACTATAACTAATAGTGGCTAAAAAAACTTTATAAATTCTTTTCATATTCTAACCGCCAAAGCGACCAAGTACAAAGTTGACTATGGCAAAGGCCAGCAGAGCTACTACGATGCCAATCACGGCATAGAGGATGGTATTTTTGGCAGAATCTATTGCTTCCTTGTCGCCGCCCGAGAAGATATAACGAAGTCCGCCGATAATCAGCATTATCACCGCGGCGATACCGACGATTAGAAGCAGGGTATTAGTAATTGTTTTGACTTGATCCAGCAGGCTTGTTGGAGCACCTGTGGGTGCCGCGCTTCCGGCGCCTGTTTCAGCTTCAGTGGCGGCATAAACCTTGGTAGCAAACAGCACACTAGCTGCAGTTACTGCCCTGCTGATTTTAAAGATTATTTTTTTCACTTGTTTTCCCTCCTAAAGTAATTTTGCTTAAATTGTAAATGATATAGCCTATCTTAGCAACTTATTTAAAATCTGCCGATGACGAAACTGACTATAGCAAAAGACAAAATGGCGATGATTAGGCCAATCACAGCGTAGAGAATGGTATCTTTGGCAGTTTTGGTCCTCTGCGGATCGCCAGCAGAAAAAATATACATCAAACCTCCGACAATCAGCATAATCACTGCCGCGATACCGAC
>JAUYJX010000013.1 GCA_030699245.1 bacterium
TTTGTCGACCTATGCCGTGGCCCGCATATCAAAAGTACATCCCTGGCAGGTGCTTTCAAATTAACTAAGGTTTCCGGCGCATATTGGCGTGGAGATGAAAAAAATCCACAAATGCAGCGTATATATGGCGTGGCTTTCACAGGTGACAAAGAGCTAAAATCCTATTTTATACGGTTAAATCAAGCCGAAAAACGCGATCATCGCAAACTTGGCCAAGAACTTGGACTTTTTATTCATTCAGAATTGGTTGGAGCTGGCTTGCCACTATTTACCGAGAAAGGAACTGCTGTTATTAATCAAATGTTGCAGAATATGCGAGATCTTAATACCAAAAACGGCTTCATGGAAGTGCGCACAGGATATATCACGCGCGATGAATTATATAAAGTATCTGGTCACATAGGTAAATTTGATGATGACTTATTCCATATAGAAACCAAAGAAGATAAATTAGTATTAAAACCAATGAATTGCCCTCATCACACTCAACTTTTTGCAAGATCCACAAGAAGTTACCGCGACTTACCTATCAGATATGCGGAGTTTTCTACCCTGCATCGCAATGAAATAAAAGGAGTACTAGGTGGTTTGACACGAGTTAGGGCATTAACTCAAGATGATGCTCACTCGTTCGTGCGCGAAGATCAAGTCGAATCAGAAATCGAACATATTCTCGGTACCGTAGATGAAGTTTTAGCTCAATATGGGCTCAAATACTATGTTTGGCTGTCAGTTAGAGGTAAAGACGACCCTAAGGCCTACCTGGGTGATGATAAAATATGGGTAAAAGCTGAAGGTATCTTAAAAAAACTTGTCAAAAAATTTAAACTAAAATATGAAACTAAAGAAGGCGAAGCGGCTTTTTACGGCCCCAAAATTGACTTTATAGCGCAGGACGTTATAGGTAGAGAGTGGCAGGTATCTACGATTCAGCTTGACTTTAATATGCCGCAGCGCTTTGATCTAGAATATATCAGTGAAGATGGATCGGCGAAACGTCCTGTACTGATTCATAGAGCGCTAAATGGTACTTTTGAGCGAATGCTAGGAATTTTAATTGAACACTACGCAGGGGCTTTCCCCGTTTGGTTAGCACCGCAGCAAGTAAAGATCCTGCCTATTTCAGAAAAATTTACGAAATATGCCAACAAAGTGGCAAGTGAACTAAAGGCCAATAATATACGTGTGGAAGTAGACGATAGTAATGAGTCACTGGGCAAAAAAATACGCAATGGTGAGTTAATAAAAGTGCCATATCTGCTGGTTGTGGGTGAAAAAGAGCAAAAAGTGAATAAAGTATCCGTCAGAAGCCATAAAAATGGTGATGAAGGCAGTGTTGGACTACCAGATTTTATAAGTAGAATCAAAAAAGAAGTAGAAAATAAAGCTTAATGAGTAAAATTATTGTAATTACTGGTCCGACTGCCAGCGGCAAGTCAGCCTTTGCCATTAAATTAGCTAAAAAATACAATGGTGAGATTATTTGCGCTGATTCAAGAACTGTATATAAAGACTTAAATATCGGTACGGCCAAACCAACTAAACAAGATCAGAAAGAAATTAAACATTATTTATTAGATATAATGACAATTAACCAAAATTTTAGTGTTTATGACTTCAAAAAAGCTGCCGAAATTGCCACTGGGCAAATTTACTCAAAAAATAGATTGCCGATTGTCGTTGGCGGCAGCGGTTTATATATAGATGCATTGCTTTTTGATTATAAATTTCGTAACCCCAGGAAACACCCTGACGAAAATTTAGATAATAAAACGCTAAACCAATTGACAGAATTGGCAAAAAATAAATATCCAAATGAAATTAATAAAATCGATATCAAAAACCGCCGCAGAGTTGAGCAGCTGCTGCTCAAAGGACCGGCCAAAGATGAAGATAGAAAGAAGCTAAAAAGAGATGCGCTAATCATTTGCTTGAACCCGGAAACAGCTCTATTAAAGCAAAATATCGCTACTAGATTAGATGCCATGTTGGATAAGGGATTTATTCAAGAAGTTGAAAAACTGCGTGCTAAATTTGGCAAAGAAAATAGCCTGCTTGCCACCACCGGCTATTTGCGAATAAGTGAATATTTGGATAAAAAAATTGATACTCAAACAATGAAAAAACTGATCATCAAAGATAGTGTTGATTTAGCACGCAAACAACGCGCCTGGTTTCGCAGGAACCCGCATATCAAATGGGTTAGTTCGTTTGATCAGGCTGATAAACTAGTAGCACAATTTATCAAAAGTTAAGGTAAAATAAAAGCTATGTTATTTATTAGTCTGATTCTGGGCAAAATTACTCTTTTTTTCAACCGCTTAACCGGCAGCGGCGGCTCGGCTATGCCTGGTTTAGCAGTGGAGAAAATAAACTCTAATTTTATTGAGTTTTTGGCAGTAAAAAACTTCCCCAAAGGTGTTATTTTAATTACCGGCACTAACGGCAAAACCACCACTTCTAAAATGATAGCCGGTATTTTAGATAAAGCAGGTATCAGCTATTTACATAATAGAGCTGGTTCTAATCTGCCGCGTGGCATTGCTTCAGCGATGATAGGAGCAAGTTCTATTTTAGGAAAAATTAAAGCTGATATTGGTTTATTTGAGGTTGACGAGGCAGCAATACCCAAACTAACTTTAATGTTGCAGCCAAAAATAATCTTGGTAACTAATTTATTCCGCGATCAACTAGACAGATATGGTGAGCTTGATAAAACCGCCAGGTTATTCAAACAGGCTTTCGAACAAAGCAACGCTGCTATTTGCTTAAATAGCGATGATCCATTGGTCGCTGGCCTGTCGCTGGGATTGAGTAAAAAACACATCAGTTTTTATGGAGTTTCAGATTATCCAGACCAGCTTTTGGACGATTTGCACTCTATTGATGTAACCACCAGCCCGGTTTCTAGTTCTAAATTAGTTTATTCTAAACGCTATTTTGGCCATGTGGGTATTTATGAAACTGAAAACCAAGATTTTAAACGGCCAAAACCGGATGTAGAATTAGTTAAGTTAAAAAAATCAGACATCAATCGCAGTGAATTCATTATAAAAATAAATGAAACTTTAGAAAAAATTAATTTACCCCTAGCTGGTCTTTATAATATCTACAATAGTCTAGCTGCAACGGCAGTAGCAAGTAAACTCGGCATAAGAGGTAAAATCATTATCGACACTCTCAATCATATATCACCTGCTTTTGGCAGGATGGAAATAATCAAATACTATGATCGCAATCTCTATTTGCTTCTGATAAAAAATCCAACAGGACTAAATCAAATTATTCAGACCTTTCTGCTAAAAAAACCAAATACACCAGTTTTAATAATTATTAATGATAATATTGCTGACGGACGCGATGTTTCCTGGCTCTGGGATAGTGCAGTTGAAGCCATCAGTAAAAACAAAGGGCCAATGTTAGTCAGCGGTATACGTGCTTATGATATGGGATTAAGGTTGAAATATGCAGGAGTGAAAAATTTCTTAATCGAACCTGATATTAACTTGGCGCTTAGAAAAATAGTCGAAATTACCCCAAAAAATAAACCAGCTTTTATCTTGCCGACTTATACGGCTATGCTCAATATCAGAGCTAAAATAGTTAAAAAATCTGAAGCCAAGGAGTTTTGGAAATGAAAATACGGATAGTCCATTTATATCCTGATCTAATGAATATTTACGGCGATATTGGTAATATAATTGCTTTAAAGAAACGCAGTGAATGGCGCAGTATTGAAGTTGAAATTAAAAATATTAGTACAAATGATAAATTAGAATTTAAAAAAGGCGACATTTTATTTATGGGAGGCGGACAGGACAGGGGACAATTGCTGGTTGCTTCTGATTTAAATAAAAAAAGTCAAATTATTAAAAAAGCTATCATAAGTGGCTTGCCAGCACTAGTAATTTGCGGGGCCTATCAGCTTTTTGGCAAATATTTCTTAACTGATAAAAAGGTTAAAATTCCTGGAATTAATATATTTGATTTTACAACAGTAGCTTCAAATCAAAGAATGATTGGCAATATTGTTGTTGATAGCCAGAAATTTGGCAGATTAATAGGTTTTGAAAATCATAGCGGACAGACAGTACTAGCCAACAATTCACAAGCCTTAGGGAAGGTGATTAAAGGATTTGGCAATAACAATAAAGACAAATTTGAAGGAATGATATTGAATAATGTTATAGGTACTTATATGCACGGTTCTTTTTTACCTAAAAATCCCAAAGTGACTGATTTTTTAATCGCCAAAGCAGCCAAAAAAATTGATCCAAATTTCAAACTAAAAAAGCTTGATGACAGCCTGGAAAATCAGGCTAATCAATTTGCCGCATCTCGTCCTTAAGTAAAGCCAAAAAAATTGTTCAATTTCTGCTAGTCAAAAGACTAGTATTTTGTTTTGACAGCGTTTATAATAGGCTTATTATAAGGTTAAAAAACCCTATTGAATAATTTTTTTATAAGTAAAGAGGTGGAGAAGTGTTTAATCAGTTATTTGGCTCAAAAACCCGCGTAAAATTACTTAGTCTTTTTTATAATAATCCCGAGAGGCCTTTTTATGTGCGTGAAATTACCCGTAAAATTACTGAGCAGATTAACTCAGTTCGCCGCGAATTACAGAACTTACTTAATATTGGAATCGTAAAATCAGTTAATCAATCAAACCGACTTTACTATGAAGTGAATACAAAGTATAAATTCTACAATGAACTAACTTCGATATTTACAAAGATCCCTGCTAAAAGCAAAGAAATTAAAGAGACCAAAGAGGAAGACCAAATTATCAAAAAAGTTTCCAAGGCTGGCAATGTGAGATTACTCTTTCTCACCGGTGCTTTTGTGCGAGGCAGTAACCAGATGATTGATTTGTTCATCGTTGGTGATGTAAACAAGGCTAAACTTTCACAGATTATCACCGATATTGAGAAACAAATGACTCGAGAACTCAATTATACTGTGATGAGAGTAGAAGATTTTGATTATCGTAGAAATCTCAATGATCGTTTCTTATCTGATGTACTGGACGCCAAGAAGATTGTTTTAATTGATCAGCTTGAGGTGTTTAGCAAACCAGAAGCAACTCCCGACAAAAAAGTTAAATCGCAATTGACAGAAGCTGCACAGAGCTCAGAAAACCAGAAATAACCGCACTAACTGCAATGGATATTACTTACATCAAAGATAAAGAGTTTAAATTAACCGGTAAAAACATAGCAATTGCTATTAATCCCAAGACTAAAGCCAAAACCGATGTTATTTTGTATTCTGAGTCTCAGGAAAACAATTCAACTGAAACACTAATCTTTGATGGTCCCGGTGAATATGAAGTTAAGGGCTCGATGATTAATGGTATCCAAATTAGTCAAAGCGGTAAAATTTGCTACTCAATTACAATTGATGATTTAAAAGTAGTTTATCTGGGTGATATTGAAAATAGTCTGACTGATAATGAATTAGATTTAATCGGTGCTGTTGATATATTACTGATATCTATTGGAGATCTGGACCCATCGAATATTAGTAAAATAATTGGCCAGATCGAACCGAGAGTGGTGATACCCATGAATTATACTCCCGAAAAACTTAAATCATTTGAATCAGAAGTCGGTACAACTCCTAGCCCTGTGGAGAAATTTAAAATCATTAAAAAAGACTTAAATACTGATACTCAGCAGATAATTATCCTAAAAAGCTAATTTATTTAGGTTTTTTTCGACGTCTTAGGCTTTTTTGCAGCCTTTTTAGGAATAGCCTTTTGCTTAGTTTCTTCTTTTACTTCTGGCTTTGCTTGTGCAATTTCGGCTTCGTCGAACTGCTTTTGATACCTTTTGAGGGTGCGAATAGTAGAAGCAGCTAGTTTTAATCTGACTTTTTGACCATCAATAACTAGAGTCTTTGTCTGTAAATTGGGTTTGAAGACCTTTTGAGTTTTGCGTTGAGAATGAGACACATTATGCCCAAACTGCTTGCCTTTTCCAGTGATGTCACATTTGTAAGCCATAGTTTTATAGTTTAAAAATAACCCTGATATCTTAGCATTTAAACCCTGCGTAATCAAGATATAAACTTAATAACGAGAAACCAGATTCTAAGTTTGATACTGCGACAATCGAACAACAGAAAGATTGCAATTTGCAAACAGAAGAAAACAAGATGCCTGCCTGCCGGTCATTCGACTCTGAGGACGGTGCCTCAGGGCTCAGACTCGAAGAGCAGGCAGGTTTGATCCGCCAGCTGGCGGAAAGTTTCGTAGTTTTCATTATGCTAAAGCAAATTATCAATCGCTTCAAAGTTGTAAGCCTTTGTCGCGATTTTGCTCTACTTTTCTAAA
>JAUYJX010000017.1 GCA_030699245.1 bacterium
TTAACTTTTTCAAAAAATATCTTTGTTCCTGGATAGAGTTTTAGTGATAATGCTTCGTCGACCGAAAACCAACCATGGTCAGATGATTCTTCATCTAGCTTAACTTCATGTTCGTCAGTCTCAACTAGCCAGAAAGATACAGTCTTAACCTTTGTGTCAGCCGGTTGAGTTAACACTTTTTTAATTGGTTTAGCAGCAATGCCGGTTTCTTCCTTAACTTCTCGTACAACTCCATCTTCTTCTGATTTGTCTGTTGTTTCGCAACGCCCATGTGGTGGTGCCCAATGTCCTTTCATTGGCTCACGACTGTCTTCCAGTAAAAGAAACTTACCTTTGTTATCTCTAACCAAAGCGACTATTCCATGTGTAGATAAATCTTCCATGCATTTATCATATCAAAAAAGACCCAAATGAGTCTTTTAAGCATAAGAACAATGGTGGGCCCGGCTGGATTCGAACCAGCGACCAAGCGGTTATGAGCCGCCTGCTCTGACCACTGAGCTACGGGCCCTCGTCGGATCATTGCTTTGTCTTTAAGTATATCAGCATAGCTGATCCACTCTAGTTGCCGCAAATAATCCTCCTCTCAAAACAACAAACAGCTGTCTGATGCTCATATACTATTATAATTTATAAGGAATTCACATTGAATATCTTGGTTTGTTGTTTTGGTTTGGCTTTAATAAGCAATCTTAGCCCCCCAAAACACAAATAAGTCTGATAACTAAAGAACTAGCTATTAGTATAAACTATCAAAAAGCCTATAATCAAAAAACCCGCTTTATTTGCGGGCTTTTTGAAAATAAATTTTTTGTGTTTTATTTATTAGCCTTTTTAAGAATTGGTAAACCAGTTCTTTCGTTTTCGATTACCATGTAGCCTTCAGGTAGTTCGTCAATTGCAGCTTCCTTGGCTTCTTTGCCAAAATAATAAATGGTTTGCTGTCGACCACCCTTTAATGTTACATCCTTTTTGTGCAGGTAGTAAGTTTGACCTTTTGAATTCACGTGTGAATAAGCCATATTCCTTTTCCTTTCTTAATTAATTTACCTTAAATCTAAAGATACGCAACTGATTAGAGCTTGTCAATATCTTGACCAGGATAAAAAACATTGCCCAATCTGAAGAACAGCTGTTAATTATTTGCTTTGTAAGCTATTTACAGCTCTAATTCGACCAAAAGTCCTAGCAGTTAATGCTCCTACTCCGCCGAGAAATGCTACGAAAGCTACCAAGCCGCCGAGTACCGGAACCAGACCAATAACAGCTAAAATCACCAGTCCGATTGCCAGTGACCAAACATTTTGTCCTAGTTTAGCATCTTTGGTACTGGTAATTTTACGTCCCAACCATAAAGCAGCGAAAATACCGCCAGTCAGCAAAACTATTACATAAATTAGTCCTATTACCAAACCGACATGCATCCCTACTCCTGTAAATAGTGTTACAATCGCAACCACCGGCACCAACACGAGAAAACCAAAGCCTGCAAGGATTGATTTTAATAGTTTATTATTCAGATAATTTGCCACATCAATACTTGATTTAGGCAGAGCCCAGATAATAACCAGTCCGAAAATAAAGCTGGAAATAATGCCAAGGAGCATGGCAATAAACTTTGATTTAAAGTCAGCTTTTTCTTTTTCTTTAACTTCTTGTTTAGTAACTGTGCCTGTAATCTTAGAATCATTGGCGATTTGTGCTTGATTGTCCGAAGTGTATTTGAAGTTGCCGTTTATAGAAGTATTAGAACCTAAATTAACCTGGCTAGCATTAACTACTGTATCGCCGCCAATAGTATTATTGATATTTACCACCGCACCGCCTAAGTATGCTTGCGAACCAACGGGACCATCTAATCTTATAGTTGAACCGGCAGCCATCAAACTTGTGCCAATTTTAGCATTTTCTGAAAATTTAATAACATTCCCGGCAATGTAGGCGCTTTTCCCTACCTTTGAGGATATATCTATCAGATTTCCCGCCAAATGGACACTGCCGTTTACTGTGCCTGAAACAGTAATGTTATTTGCAGCAGCATAAAGATTACCATTAATCTCCCCGCTGACATTAATATCTGAACCGACCAAAATGGCATCTCCATTGACCTTACCTTTGATATCCACTGTTGAGCCGGCGCGAATATAGACTCCTTCGTAAACCTCACCACTAGCTAATACGACCGGCTTATCCTGATTGTTTTTACTTGCAGCTAACGCCAAAGGTGCTGACAATAGCAGGCTTACTGCACTAATGGCAATAGCTAATTTAATTAATATTTTTTTCACTTTCGCCCTCCTTAATTATTTGTTTATATTTAAGCTCAATTAATCCAATTTGACAAGCCTGCCTGCTCTTCGAGCCTGTCTGCCCTGCCTACCGGCAGGCATGGTTTAGCGCACAAAAATCATGGCAATAGATGCACTAAACATAGCAAGCAAAGTAACTACCCCAATAAAATTTGTCCAGAATTTATTTTTGTATTTACCCATTACTTTTTCATTTGAGCTGATGCGAATAATTAGATAAATCAGTGGCACTGCCATTACACCATTAATCACCGCAGCATAAAACAGCGCTTTTATCGGGTCAATGCCGACAAAATTGATCATTAGTCCAGTTAGTGTCGCGCCGGCAATCACACCGTAAAAACCCTTGGCTTGTAAAATCTTTTTTGACAAGCCCTCTTTGATACCCAAAGCCTCGCTAACCGCATAGGCGGCAGAACCAGCCAGTACCGGTATAGCTAACAAACCTGTGCCAATAATACCCATAGCAAAAATTGATTTGGCTACCACGCCGGCATTTGGAAAACCCCTGACCAGTGGCTCAAGAGCTTGAGCAGCCTGCGCAGCATTAGGAATATCGGTAATTCCTTGTTTATGCAGGGTTGAGGCGGCTGTTAAGATAATGAAAAAGGCAATAATTTCCGAAAAAACCATGCCGGCAAAATTATCCCAGCGAAAATTTCTGATTTTTCTGGATGATATTTGTGGTTTTTCCCCTTCAGCTTTTAGCCAATTATGCTTGAGTTCTTCTTCTACTTCCTGACTGGGTTCCCAAAAAAATAAATAAGGAGAAATTGTAGTTCCCAGCACTGCTACAATTGTCAAAATAAAAGCTCCCGAGAGTTCAATATGCGGGGTTATTGTTGCTTTGATCACTTCACGCCAGGGTTGATCAACAATAAAAGCGGTAATAATGTAGGCAAAAAGAGAAATGCTCAACCATTTTAATACCTTTGCATATCTTTTGTAAGGCATTATTACTTCGAGTAACACGATGCCGATGGTAAAAAACATCGTCATCCAGACGTAAGGTATATCGACCAATAAACGAGACGCCGCAGCCATAGCACCGATATTTGCACCAATATTTACTGTATTGGCAAAAACCAAGAAAAAAACTGCAAAGTACAAAAACCAGCGATTATAATGCTGCCTAATATTATTTGCTAACCCTTTGCCGGTAACTAGCCCAATTCGTCCCACCATTTCCTGGATAACAACCATCATTGGCAGCATCACCACCGTCATCCACAGCATTCTCAGCCCATAGGCAGCTCCGGCTTGAGAATAAGTCGCTATACCTGATGGGTCATCATCAGCAGCACCAGTCACCAGACCAGGACCAAGTTTGCCCAAAAAATTTTTAATTCGTCTAAATTTACGATTCATTTTAGCTTTAGTTTAGCATTAGAGTTTTGAAAATTAAATTATTTTGAGCAGCTAAACTATTGACAAGTTCGGTAAGTGTTCGTTATCATAGTTATTAAGCTTGAATAAAAGGAGGAAAAGTGAGACCAGCATTAACCAAAAAGCAAAAAAGAATCTTAGACTATGTTACGACCTTTATTGAAAAAAATGGCTATTCACCTAGCTATCGTGAAATTGCTGCTGGGCTTAAATTAAGTTCAGTCGCGACAGTCGCCCAGCATATTGAATCTTTAACTAAAAAGGGGCTGCTGGTTAAGGGCAACAATTCAGCAAGATCTTTGATGCCAGTAGAAGAAATTTCCTCGTCTATTTTAGAATCAGGTATGAAATTGCCAATTCTTGGTATGATTGCCGCCGGTAAACCAATCGAGACTATTGAAGGCCATCAGGAAACTTTGGAGGTGCCTCCTTTTATGGTAGGTAGTAAGAAATCTTATGTATTGCAAGTCAAAGGTGAAAGTATGGTTGATGAAGGCATTCTTGAGAGCGATTATGTTGTAGTCCAAGAAAAGGAAGTCCCCAGCAATGGCGAAGTAGTAGTGGCTTTGATCAATGGCAATGAAGCTACTTTAAAAAGATACTACCGTGAAGAAAACCGAATACGTCTGCAACCCTCTAATATGGCAATGGAGCCAATATATATTGATACCAAAACGCCAATTGATATCCAAGGTGTAGTTATTGGTTTAATTAGAAAATACTAGATTAAAAAAGCTCTAAGCCAGGAATTTAGCTTGTCTTCTGTTCTTATTATTCTTTAGGACCAATTGTCACGCTGATACTTGCACCATTTCCTTCGGGAGTAATAACCGCATTTACCTTTCGGTTTCCTTTAGTCAAAGTCAGGCTGTAGGTATCTCCATAAAAAGATTCTGAGCTTCCTTCGCCAGCACTCCAGCCATTGGAAGTTAATGCTGCTTTGTAAGCATCGAAGGCCTTTTTGGTACCATCACTGCTCGAGAAAGTTGCGAAGTAAGTGTCTCCTGACTTAGCAGAGAAAGTAATCTTTGCTCCATTATAGCTGGGCACGTCGCTAGGGAATCCCTCCGGCAGTTTTGCTTCAGAAGAAATTGTATCACCGCTTTTATCTTTGACCGTTACACCTGTATCGCTAACCTTGACATTACCTTTGGTAGCAGATTCCAATCCTTTTTGGAATAAAGTTTTTGCAAAAAGCACAATTAATACCGTAGAACCAACACCTAAGATAAACAGTATCGCAAGAATAATTAAAATTATTTTTAACGCGCTATTGCTCTTCTTTATTTTTGACGAGGGCTGTGCTTTACTTGTTGTTTGGGTACTTGAAACTGCGCTCCCGCTAGTTTCAGCTGAGCTTTTTGGTTTGATATCTTTCATAATTTAAGTTATTTAAGTATCTTAAAGCCGCCAATTAGAGGCAGTGGTTTCATTTGGCCATTTAAGGCATTGATAATGCCCATAATTGCCAAGATCAAAACGAAGACTGAACCGATCGGTGCAACTAAGAACCAGCCGACAAATGGTATCAAGCCTCCAACAAAACCTACCAGCACACCCAAAAGGAATAGTACTAAACCCTGGTTAGCGTGGTACATAGCAAATTTTGAATCTTTGGCAGCTAACATTGGCACGATCCATAAAATTCCTATATAGGAGATGACTCCCATTATTTTGTCATTTGAATTATCGCTCTTGGGAGCTTTAGTTTTTTCTTCTTCCATTTATAAATCCTTTCTCTTATTTAATGAATAGTTAAGCTTACCTTAAAATATATTACTTTATTTATATTAGCGCAAGTAAAATTATCCTAAATTCCCCAAATAGCATCCAAAATTTTTATTTTAATAGCTCTATATGAAGGCAGTAAAGCAGAAAAGACAGCTACTACAATCAGAATCAATGCATTGCCTGCCAAGTAAGGCTGATTTATGACTAGCATCACGGGACCGTTAGGGAATCTAAACGGATATCTAGCTTCAAGTGGCACAATAATATAAATAAAGATCAGGTATGCCAGGTAAACCCCGACAAAAGCATAGAAAACTGCCCGGATAATATATGAGCCAACAATTGATGAACCTTGAATACCAATAGCCCGCTCTACTCCAATTTGCCGGCGTTTATTTACTAAGTCAATATAGGTAACAATAAAAATAGTTAGTCCGGCAAGCAACAAAGAGATGACTTTGAATATATTATTAATAATACCCAGAGAATCGGTAGTGTTTTTTATCAGTCCTGCGATTTCTTGCCAAGTCTTATATTTGAATTCTGGATATTTAAGCATTATTTGATTGATCACTTTATTCTCGTCGCCGGTTTTTTCTATTTCAACATTAAGATTTGTAGCCTGATTTTTTAGTACAGGGTTAATATCAGTCAATTCCCTTTCAGTAATATAAGCTTGCTTATCAGTCAGAATCATTTCCGTTTTAAAAATTCCCTTCACCATATATTCTTTTTCTAGCCCACCGCCGTAATTTACTTTGACTTTATCGCCGACGTGTACCGAGCGTAATGAACTAGTGTATAGTTCTAGGTTTTTCTGGTCTGATCCTGATAATTGAACACCAAGAACAATTTTGTCTATGTCGTCTGGCTCTAGAAAACTTCCTTCAATCATAAATTTAGGTGTGGCAAAAACTTTTTTATCTTTATTCACATCAATTGCAAAAATTTCCGCAACAGTTTTTTCTCCTTTAAAGGAAGCCTGGGCAGGTAATTTATAGCGATGGGTTACATTTTTCACCTCATCGATTGCTGAAATGTTATTCGTAACTTCGCTGACATTCTCAATTACTTCTTTGCCGCTTGCTGGCTCAATCGTGATATTGCTAGAAAAAGTATCTATAAGTTTTTTATTTAAATTATCTACCACTCCTTCCATAACTGAGGGTACAAAACTCAAATTCAAAAAAACCAGAATCATAATAGCAATACTCATCACCAGCACATTGTAATTGCCTCTAGTGACGGATTTGTATGCAAGATAGATGGCGACTTTTGCGGATTTAAACATTTATTTGCTCGATAAATTTAAATATTTTGGTACGATTTTGCCGTCTTTTAGAAATATCAGTTTTTTGGCATATTTTTTATCGTCCGGATCATGCGATACAAAAACTACTGTAACTTTTAGTTCTTTATTGAGCCTTGCCAATGTTTCCATCACCACTTCCGAGGCTACAGAGTCTAGGTTTGCGCAAGGCTCATCAGCAAAAATAATTTCCGGATTATTAACCAGTGAGCGCGCAATTGCTACTCTTTGTTGCTCTCCACCAGACAATTCCCGGGGCCTGTGAGTTATGCGGTCTTTTAGACCTACAAGTTCAAGCAATTGCAGTGAATGTGCGTGGTATTGTTTTCTTTTTTTCCCTAACATCATTGCCGGCAAACAAACATTTTCTTGGGCAGTTAGTTCTGGTAGTAAGGCATATTCCTGAAAGATATAGCCCAGTCTAGAGAGTCTTAATCTTGAGCGTCTATTTTCCGGTAAATTCGTAATATCTTGATAGTCCATCATAATTTTGCCAGTAGTCGGCCAGTCAATTAATCCAAGTTGTCGAAGAAGAGTTGATTTACCGGAGCCACTTTTATCCATCACACCAATCATCTCACCCTCACTTATATCCATTGAAACATCATCAAGTGCACGAACTTTCACGCGACCCAAACTATAAATTTTACTAAGATTTTCTACGCTAATCATTATCTAACTTATGATATAGGAAAAGCTTATGTTAAAACAAGCTAGAGCTTATGCTTGACTTTTTTAATATTTTTACTATAATATCACCTATTCTACCCGAACGCACATCCATTCCACGCCCAGGAAAGGAGGGAAAGAATGAAGGTCCCAAAAACCTGGCGGGATAGCCTCGAAAAAGACGCTAATAAAGTGCTTTTCTCAATGAGCTCATACCGCCAAGTACCAGAGAATGTGAAGAAGCTTGCAAGACAGCAGCTTTTTCGCAAGCTAAACCACTACTTCCTCAACCCTCTTCATGTAGAAGACCGACGACAACTTGTCGAGAAGCTTTGTCGGGAAGTTGAGAAAGATACAATCGTGCCTTTAATGGGTGAATAGCGCTTTCGGCTAATCGTTATAATTAGTCGAGAGTGCTTTTCATGTAAATATTAAACTTGTTGTATAATAAATAAAATGTCTGAAATACCTTCTTCCCACAGACCAGAACAAGAAGTTAATCAATCTGAGCAAACTCTCGACAGCTTATTAAGTGAGGGAAGGCCTTTTGCGCCTGGAGCCGAAGCTGATAGAGGAAGTTTAGATCAAAATGTTTTTGAAGCGATGGCTCGCCTTGTTCAGGGACACAGAGAGGCTATTACAAATTTCTTAGAAGATATTGAAGAAAAAAAGAGAGAAGTTGAAAAAAAAGAAGAAGCTAAACCTAAAAATTCCTTAGAAGGTATTGAAGAAGTCGAGATAATAGGTACTTATCATATTCCTGATAATCCAGACAATCCTGTTGCCAGCGTGTTTAATTTAGAAATCAGTAGCACAAGAGAGATCTCTCTATTGATTGAGCCAAAAGGAATCAAACCTGATGATAAGGGCGATAGACCTTATAAAGCTAGGTTCGGCGATGAGGAATTCAAGAGGCTTGATGAAACATTTTCTTACGAATTTGGCGGCAGAAGAAATAACTTAAAAATAGTCAGAAACGGTTTTAATACTGAAACTGAATCACCCTCAGGTGAGAAATTTGCTGCTGATGATCTGGATAGAGAAATTGTAATAGGAATCATCGGTATAATTAGTCAACAAGAAGAGCAAGAACAAAGAGCATCTAACGGCTGATAAAATTTAAGCTCGGCGGCCGAAGAGAGCTAGAAGCTTGGTTTGTAAGCCAGCATTTTTATCAACCTCAACTATTTTTCCATACAAACCATATTCGCGAGCTTCTTCAATGCCAGCTAAATTTTTCATCGTCATCTCATAGCAAATTTTTACTAAATTTCCATCTAACTTATCATCAGCATCAATACCGCGAGTAAGATCCCAACTGTGAATTAAAATATCCGTAAAGACTTGCTTAGCATAGTCTTCACCATTAGTATCGCCCGTTGACAGATGCACTGTTTTTTTCATAGCACTCTCTTTGCCAAAAGCCTTAGTCGCGTCATTAGTAGCTTCTCCCCAAGCTGCCCTAGGATTATTTCCTAGCAAATCGCCATCAAATTGGTCACCTACTTGCTCAATTGTTTTACCCTCAATCAGTGGCTTGACCCAAGAATTTTCATAAGTCATATGGTTGAGTAGAGCTCTAACATCCCATTGAGTACAAGGAGTTGACATAGTCCATTGGTCATTTTTGACCGATTCAACCAATCTTGTCGCATGCTCACAAGCTTTTTTGTGTAACTCGGCTATATTCATTTGCTTAATTTAGTGACGTGGTACATGCTGCTTTTTTTGTTTAGGCTTTGCAAAAAATTCCAGGCCTTTAGCATTGCCTAGAACTTTTTTAAGATCTTTTTGGTGCACTAGCATATAACACAGGCTTGAAAACCGTGATATTAATGATGAACCTTGAGGTTTAAGCTTATCAAGTATTTTTGAGGTTGCTGGCAAGCCGGCTAATCGCAACATATTTTCGGTTGTATCGGCATACTGAACCGATTCTGCAAAACCTCTGCCAATATCATTGCCAGTTTTATTAGTTAAATAAACTGCCCCTTCGGCGTATTGTGAACCATTGGCAAAAAATAGAGTCTGCGCCTGCGGCACAATCGGGGTCATAATAAATTCACGAATATCTTCGGGTATTTGCTCGTCAAACCGGAAGTGCCACTTATTCGGATGCCAAGTGTGAGTTATCGGGTATTTTATG
>JAUYJX010000034.1 GCA_030699245.1 bacterium
AAAGAAATTTAATCTGGATGTAAATGATCCCAAGGGGCAATAAATGTTAATTTTTATTGTTATTTTCCTTATTATAGCAGCTGGTATTGGCGGTTTTTTGGGCTGGAATTATATTAGCAGGCTTAGACGCGATAAAGACATTGAGCGAAGTTTAAAAATTGTACCCTTGCTGATTAAATTACCACCGGCATCTCCTGAGGAATCGGCAGGCAGAGACCAGCGTGAATTAATTGATGAGAATATTGTTAAAGCCGAAGGGGTTTTTAATTTGCTCTCCGGCATTGCCACGCACAGCAATATGCTTTATGGTCGAAAGTTTATCAGCATGGAAATTGTTGCCAGAGGTGAGAGGATCTATTTTTATCTGGGAGTTCCTGTCAGTCTGCTCTCTGCAGTAGAAAAGGCTCTGATTTCAGGCTACCCCAATATCCAGATAGAAAAGGTTGAGGATTATAATATTTTTTCACTGGAGGGAAAAATCCATACGGTTGCTGGAGGCGAGCTAAACCTGACTAATGAAAGCTACTATCCTATTAATCACTACAAACTAACGGATTTTGATCCTTTGAGCGGGCTAATTACTTCTATGAGTAAGTTAAAACAAAATGAAGGCGTGTCAGTACAAATTTTGATTCGTCCGGTCGGCAGTAATTGGTATAAGAATGCCCAAAAGAAAGCTAAGGATATTTTAGATCCTAATAAAAAGAAAAAGAGTTTCGCTCCCGCGGCGCTGAGTATTGCCAAGGCACCTTTTGTTGCACCAGAGGACCAAAAAAAGGGTCCAGAAGAAAACAAACCAGCCGATTCGATCGATCAAAAAACCAGCCAGTTAGTTGAAGAAAAATCATCAAAACCGGCTTTTGAATCGTTGATTAGGCTGGTAGTCAGCTCTGATAATATGGCCCAGTCAAAAATTATTTTACAAGACATACTTACCGGCTTTTCACAGTTTAGCTTGCCTAATTCAAACGGTTTTGAATTCAAAGAAACCAAAAATCTGCAAAGCTTAGCCACGGATGATATTTTCCGCTTCTTTCCGGTAACCAAGAAAAAAAATATTTTAAACTCAATGGAGCTGGCAACAATTTTTCACTTGCCTCGCCAAGAATCAGCGCAGTTAGCTACGCCGGTTGAACGGACAGCTATTCGTGAAGTTGGTGCACCGGCTAATTTGTCAGATACTGGTTCATTGCTGGGAGAAAATCTTTATAGAGGCGGTAAAAAACAGGTGTTTTTATCTGATAATGACCGTAGAAGACACTTGTATATTATCGGTCAAACTGGTACCGGAAAATCTGTGTTATTGGAAAATATGGCAGTTCAGGATATGGCCGCAGGCAAGGGCTTCGCTCTAATTGATCCGCACGGCGATCTAGCGGAAGCGGTGCTCACGAAAGTGCCGCCAAATAGAATTGACGATGTGGTTTATTTTAATCCGGGCGATATGGAAGTACCGCTGGGGCTTAATCTTTTCCAGTTTGACCCCGAACATCCAGAACAGAAAGATTTTATTATTCAAGAAACCATTAATATTTTATATAAACTCTACGACCCAGGCCATACGGGCATAATTGGCCCAAGATACGAGCACTGGTACAGAAATGCTGCACTAACTCTTATGAGTGACCCAGAGGGAGCAACGTTTATTCAGGTACCTAAGGTTTTTACAGATAATGAATATTTAAAAAAGAAGTTTAAGTATATAAAGGACCCAACGGTAGCTGATTTTTGGACCAAAGAAATGGCGCAAACTAGTGATTATCACAAAAGTGAAATGCTAGGCTGGTTTGTCTCGAAATTCGGTGCTTTTATGAGTAATGAGATGATGCGAAATATTATCGGGCAAGTAAAATCTGCTTTTGATCTTAGGGAGATTATGGATAGTGGCAAAATTTTAATTGTTAATTTATCAAAAGGCTCAACCGGAGAATTGAATTCAAACTTACTTGGAATGATTTTTGTGATGAAAATCCTTGCCGCAAGCTTTTCTCGAGCTAATTTGCCGGAAGATCAGCGACGCGATTTTACCCTTTATGTTGATGAGTTTCAGAATTTCTCAACCGACTCATTTGCCACGATTCTATCAGAAGCTCGTAAATACCGCCTGAGCTTAATTGTGGCTAATCAGTTTATCGGACAATTAACCGATGAAATCCGCGATGCGGTATTTGGCAATGTTGGCTCACTGCTTAGTTTTCGGGTTGGTCCAGAAGACGCCGAGTTTTTGGTCAAGCAGTTAGAGCCAAATTTTGATGCCAATGATTTAGTTAATCTGCCTAACGGGCGTATAGCACTCAAATTGATGAATCAAGGTGTACCGACGACTCCTTTTTCGGTGAAGGGATTTTACCCGCCGCTGGGTACGTCAAATTCAAAGGTAGCCGAGGCTGTTAAACAATTTTCACGCAATAAATACGGGAGACCAAAAGAAATGTTAGAGAAAGAAATTTATGCCAGTCTGTCTTCCCCGCAAGCCGTCAAAACGCCCGATTCTAGCGCCATTAGAAACGTTTAAATTACTTGATTTGTAAGGTATAAAATTGGTATAATAATACCTAAGAATATCAAAGACTTAGTTGTCTAAGTCTTAATTTAATTAGTGAGGTTGTAAATAAAAATAAATGGCTGATACGCAAAAATATACCGCCGAACAAATCCAAGTGCTAGAAGGATTGGAGCCGGTTAGAAAACGTCCAGGTATGTATATCGGCGGTACCGGTGTCGATGGTTTGCACCATCTAATTTGGGAAGTCGTTGATAATTCAATTGATGAGGCAATGGCGGGCTATGCCAAAAATATTGAGATTGTAATTGCCGATGACGGCTGGGTGACGGTAAGCGATGACGGCCGCGGCATTCCGGTAGAAACCCACGCAAAAACCAAAAAATCAGCACTTGAAACTGTATTAACCACTCTGCATGCCGGCGGTAAATTTGGCGAAGGAGGCTATAAAGTTGCCGGCGGTTTGCATGGTGTCGGTGTAAGTGTGGTGAACGCCCTATCAACCGATCTAATCGCTCAAGTAAAACGTGATGACAAGATTTATGAGCAGGTTTATAAAATGGGCAAACCAAAAGGGCCCATCAAAGTCGTTGGCAGGGCGGCAGAAACCGGCACCATTATCAGCTTTAAACCAGATCCAAAGGTTTTTGAAACCACTAAATTTAACTACAAAACAGTGCTTGATCATCTGCGCCAGCAAGCCTATCTGACAAAGAGTGTCAGAGTTAAAATAATTGACGAAACAGAAAATAAGCGTTTTAGTTTTTATTTTGAAGGCGGGATTAAATCATTTGTTGAGCACTTAAATCGCAATAAAGAAGTAGTTAATGAAAACACTTTTTATGTAGAAAAAAATATTGGGGATGTATTAGTTGAGATTGCCATCCAATACTGCGACAGCTACAACGAAAATGTCTGGACCTTTGCCAATAATATCTATACCCAAGAAGGCGGCAGCCATCTGACGGGTTTTAGAACCGCCCTAACCAGGGTAATTAATGATTATGCCCGCAAAAATAGTTTACTCAAAGAAAATGAAGATAATCTGACCGGCGAAGATGTGCGTGAGGGTTTGACTGCGGTAGTTAGTGTTAAATTGCCCGAACCGCAGTTTGAAGGACAAACCAAGGCAAAGCTAGGTAATCCAGAAATTAGAAATATTGTTGACGGAGTTTTATCCGAGTGGCTGACTTATTATATGGAAGAAAATCCAAACGAAGGGCGCAAAATCATCGCCAAAGCTTCGCTTTCTGCCCGGGCACGTCTGGCTGCCCGCGCCGCTCGTGATACAGTTATTCGCAAAGGTGCACTAGAAGGTATGACCTTACCGGGAAAATTAGCTGATTGTTCAAGTAAAGATGCCGAAAATAGCGAGATTTATATCGTTGAGGGTGATAGTGCTGGTGGTTCGGCCAAACAAGGACGGGACCGTAGTTTTCAGGCCATTCTTCCTCTAAGGGGTAAGATTTTGAATGTTGAACGGGCCCGGCTCGATAAAATGCTGGCTAATAATGAAGTTAAAAATTTAATTATTGCTATGGGTACAGGTATTGGTGAAACCTTTGATATTTCCCGGCTTCGCTACCATCGGATCATTATTATGACTGATGCCGATGTTGATGGCGCGCATATTCGAACTTTACTTCTTACCTTGTTCTATCGCCATTTTCCAGAGCTGGTTAATGCTGGTAAAATCTACATTGCCCAGCCGCCACTCTATAAAGTGAGCCACGGCAAAGCTTCTCAATATGCCTACTCAGACGCACAGCGCGATGAAATAATTGCAGAGCTGCAAGCTAAAGCTGATGATAAAAAGGCTGGGCAAGTCAAGGCAGGTAAAAAAGTAACCGAAGAAGCTCCTAAAAACGTTGAGACCGCCGAAGATTTAGCTAATGTTGCACTCGAGGTTGAGGCTGACTCTGGACAGGCCACTGCTAGCGAAGACACTCAAAAGATCGCTGGGCTTTCAATTCAGCGCTACAAAGGCCTTGGTGAAATGAATGCCGATCAGCTCTGGGAAACCACGATGGATCCAGGAAATCGCATTCTACTTAAAGTTACAGTGGCCGACGCTGAAGAAGCTGATGCAATATTTAATAAACTGATGGGCGAAGAAGTTGCTTTGCGCAAAAATTTTATACAGGCGCACGCTAAATCGGTAGAGAACCTGGACATTTAGCCATGAACGATGAACAAAGAAATCCAGCCGAATTACCCGAAGAATCAGATAAGCAAATAAACGTATTTGACAACCAAAGTTATGAGCCGCAAAAAACCGATTTTGGGTTAATTGCACCAAAAACCATTGAATCAGAAATGGAAAAAAGCTATCTCGAATACGCTATGAGTGTAATCGTACAACGAGCTTTGCCTGATGTACGCGATGGTTTAAAACCAGTTCATCGCCGAATTTTGTATGCGATGGGTACACTTGGGCTTCGGCACAACGTGAAATACCGCAAATCAGCTACTATCGTGGGTGAAGTGATTGGTAAATATCATCCGCATGGCGACACGGCTATTTATGATTCAATGGTGCGTATGGCTCAAGAATGGGCTATGCGCTATCAAACGGTTGACGGCCAAGGCAACTTCGGTTCTATGGATGGTGATAGTGCTGCTGCTATGCGGTACACCGAAGCTCGCATGACTTCAATTGCCGAGGAGATCTTAGCTGACCTAGATAAGGAAACAGTTGATTTTATGCCCAATTATGACGGCAGTCAAAATGAGCCGAAAGTACTGCCGGC
Organism: bacterium; assembly: GCA_030699245.1. Lineage (GTDB taxonomy): Bacteria > Patescibacteriota > Saccharimonadia > CAILAD01 > JAUYJX01 > JAUYJX01. Next base: position 5,254 of record JAUYJX010000034.1, read on the forward strand.
AAAAGTCCCCAATCTAATTGTCAACGGTACTTTAGGTATCGCTGTCGGTATGGCTACCAATATACCCCCGCATAATTTGGGCGAAGTGATTGAGGCGACTATTCATTGCATTGATAATCCCGGGGCTACAGTAGCTGATCTAGTAAAATTTATCAAAGGCCCTGACTTTCCTACTGGCGGGATAATTTATGATGATGGTTCAATTGACAGTGCTTATGGTACCGGTAAAGGCAGTATCGTTATGCGCGCTGTAGCGGAAATTGAAGAAGACAAAAAAGGCGATTTCAAAATTATTATCACAGAAATTCCTTATCAAGTTAATAAAGCCAACTTAGTAGAAAAGATTGCCGAGCTTACAAAAGACAAAAAAATTGTCGGTATCACCGATATCCGCGATGAATCTGATCGTGACGGAGTGCGAGTAGTGATTGAGCTGAAAAAAGACGCTTATGCCAAGAAGATTTTAAACCAGCTCTACAAATTGACACCTATGCAGACAAGCTTTCATGTAAATATGCTGGCTCTAGTTGACGGCATTCAGCCGCGAGTGCTCAATCTCGAGATGATTCTCAAATATTATTTAAAGCACCGCGAGCAGGTAGTCAAACGCCGTACCCAGTTTGAACTTAGTAAAGCCAAAGAGCGAGCGCATATTCTAGAGGGCCTAAAAATTGCCTTAGATCAAATTGATAAAGTTATTGCTACCATTCGAGCTAGTAAAACTCAGGAAGAAGCCGCCAAAAACTTAATCAAAAAATTTAACTTAGATGAAGTGCAAGCTAAAGCAATATTGGCTATGCAGCTGCGGACCCTGGCAGGTTTGGAACGCCAGAAAATCGAGGATGAATATGCTGAGCTGATGAAACTAATCAAAAAGCTCGAGCAACTCCTTTCTACAAAAGCTAATATCCTCAAGGTTATTAAAGAAGAGCTAACCCAAATTCGCGATAAATATGGTGACGCCCGTCGCACTAAGGTTGTAAAAAGCGCAATAGGGGAATTTAGCGAGGAAGACCTGGTACCCAATGAAAGCGTGATCGTGACCCTGACTAATGGTAATTATATTAAGCGGATTAATGCCGATACTTATCGTTCACAAGCTAGAGGCGGTAAGGGTATTATGGGAATGACTACCAAAGAAGAAGACGTGGTTGGACATCTTCTGCAAACCAAAAGCCATGACACGATTCTCTTTTTTACTTCCAAGGGCCGGGTATTTAAGATTAAAGTTTATGAAATTCCCGGGGCATCAAGAACCGCTAAAGGTCAGCCAATTGTCAATCTGATTAATTTGCAGCCTGATGAAATAGTTACCTCAATGCTGACAATTCAAAAAGAAGACAAGGAAGCAAAATTTTTGTTTATGGCAACTAAAGCTGGTGTTGTTAAAAAAACTGCCATTTCAGAATACTTAAATATCAGGGCTAATGGGCTAATTGCTATCAAGTTAGATAGTGGTGATGAGCTCAAATGGGTCAAAAAGACTAACGGTAGTGATGATATTATCATTTCCACTTCGATGGCTCAGGCCAATAGATTCAAAGAAACGGATGTACGGCCAATGGGCAGGGCAACCCGCGGTGTAAGAGGCATAAAACTCAAAAAAGACAATTTCGTTGTCGGAGTTGATATCGCCAGAGAAGATGGCCAGCTGCTAGTGGTGATGGAAAACGGCTATGGCAAAAGGACTAAAATTAATCAGTTTAGCACTCATAAAAGAGGCGGCGTGGGTATTAAAGCCGGCAATGTTACCGAAAAAACTGGTAAAGTTATTGATGTCAGAAGTATTGATGATATCAAGGATGATCTGCTGATTATCAGTCGGCAAGGACAAGTTATCCGCCAGCACTTAAAAAACATTTCGATTATCGGCAGATCAACTCAAGGGGTGAGAATTATGCGCCTTAAAGCTGGTGATAATGTTGCCTCTGTGGCCCAAATTCCTTATAGCGAGCCAGTTCAAGAAGATAAAAAAGAATCTAGTAAGTAATTATTTTTTGTCTTATCATATAATTGTTAAGCTTAACTTACGATGATTCAAAAATTGCCGCAAAGCATCAAACAAAGATTGTCTAAAGGGTTTTTAAGCCCTTCAGTTTTAATTCAAGAAATTGATATTCGTCCAGGTCAAATAGTGCTGGAAATAGGTAGACCGATCGGTTTTTTCGCTTCAGCAGTTCTCGCTCAACTTAAAAATGAAGGCACTTTTTATGTAGCTGGCCCAAATCATGAATCATTTGAGAAACTGCATCATTTAAAAAATCAGCACGCAAATTTTGAACAAATTTTGTTATCAGATATTTTATCCGGCAAACTGTCAGAGAACTCTGTTGATACTGTAGTATTTACCAATTTGCTTTCAAATACCGCTTATGCGCATAAATTTTGTCTAGCAGTTAATCAGCTTATCAAACCAGAAGGTCGGCTGATAGTCTTTGACTGGGACACTGCCCATCATCATATTGGGCCGGATATGAAAGATAGGTACAGCAAACAAAAAGCAATTGATCTGGTGACAAAATGCGGGCTAATTTTTGAGCGCCAGCTTGCCTGTCCCGGTTATCATTACGGACTTGTATTTAAATTTGGCGCAGATTAAGATTAAAATAAGGGAATTAATATGTCAGTCACACCTTATTTACTAGCTCCACTTTTAACTTGGTTTGTAATTCAGCTGATCAAGTTTAGTATTTCCTTGGTCAAGGGAGAGGCTAATATCCGCTATCTTTTTGCTTCTGGCGGTATGCCAAGTGCTCATTCGGGAATTGTCTGTGCGTTAACTACCATTGCTTTAATTGAACAGGGAGTAAACAGCCCGTTGTTTGGTATTACAGCGATACTTGCAGCAATAGTCGTTTATGATTCTTTTGGAGTTAGGCGCAGTGCTGGTGATATAGCCAGAACATTAAATAAATTAATTGACGATTTAGAGAATGATACAAATGTCAAAAATGTACAAAATTATGCCAAATTGCATGAAATACTTGGGCATAAACCGCTGGAAGTATTCGTAGGTGCGATGTTGGGTGTCATAATTGCGGCAATTTTTGAATTTAAGAAAGCTTATCCTTATGTCAGCTTTTTATTTAATCGCCCCACGAAGGCTGAAATAATTATCTTAGCGTTAAGCGGGGCAGCTTTAGTAATCGGCAGTCTAATTTATGCCAAGATAATAAAGGCAAAAGCCAAAGAAATCGCTGCCTATAAGAAGTTTAGAAAGCAAGTTTTGGGTTTAGGTAGCTTTGGCGGGCTAATTTTTCTTATCTTAGGTTTTGCACAATACCAAAACGCATTGTATTTGAATATGCGTGTATTCAGCTATACCACTGCTTTAATTTGGCTTACAATTGCTTCGACGATTTGCATACCTACGGTTAAAATCTTGTCAGATGCTCAACGTCAAGTTGAAATTGAAGATCGCAAGACGAAGTGGCTAAAAAAAGCTGGTAAAAAGAAGTAAATTCTTAATTTTATTAAAATTTACAAAATCTTTTGTTACCTTTTCAAAAAAGTAACACTAAAACTTTCAAGCAGGTCGCAGTTTGGTGGTGAAAATTGACTTGTCTCATTCACGGCTCGAAACTCTCTTTCTGGACAAGTCCAGAATAGTTCAAACATCTCGCTGTGTCGTCTTTTGACGACCGTGACAAACCTTCAAGCATAAGTCCTGAGCTGCTCCAATGCTTGGGTTCTTAGTAATCGACTATTCGAAAAAACAGAAAGATGAGTATAGTTTGAAGAGGCGTTAGAGCGAGGACTGTTCGATCCCGACGATTAGTCGGGAGAGTTCCGCAGCTCCCGATGAAAACTATATTAATCGCTTCTAGTTTTTGAGCTAGTCGTGGACTTTTGCTTCTTTTGGTCAATTGCAAAAGAAGAAGAAAGAGT
>JAUYJX010000053.1 GCA_030699245.1 bacterium
GCCGCCAATAGAAGTTGAGCATACAACCACAAAGGTAGATGTACCGGCATAGTCATCATGCCGCGAATTACACCAGTTCAATGGAAGAAATTTGAAAAATTTCTTTTTTTTGTTGGATGGGAATTTGTTAGACAAGAATCTAGCAATAGAGTCTACAGAAGGGATGGTTTGATCAGTGCTCTTATTGTTCCGACCTATAATCGATTACCTGTATTTATAATCAAAAATGCACTGCGTGCTTTGTCGGTAGATAATAATACATACCTGCAAGTTTTGAAAAAGGTAAAATAGCAGTTAAAGTTTGCAAGTAGCATCTTAGAATATAAGTTAAATCATGCGAAACTAAGTGGAGTATAATGGCAAAAAAAGAAAAATTAGTAATCTTTGACGGGCATGCGCTATTGCATCGCGGCTTTCATGCATTGCCATATTTAACTGCCAAGGATGGTACGCCAACCAATGGAGTGTACGGTTTTACGATGATAATGCTCAAAGCGTTGAGCGATCTAAAGCCAGATTACGTGGCAGTAGGTTGGGATATGCCTGGCAAAACTTTTCGCCACAATATTTATCCGGAGTACAAAGCTACTAGGGTAAAAGCCCCACAGGAACTTTATGATCAGATTCCAGTAACCAGAGAGCTAATTAAGGCATTTAATATCCCTTTGGTTGAGCTAAAAGGTTACGAAGCTGATGATGTGATTGGCGCTATTGCCAAAAAATATGCCAAAGATTTAGAGGTGATTATTGTCACCGGCGATATGGATGAGTTGCAATTAGTTGATAACAAGACCAAGGTTTATACAATGAGGCGTGGATTTTCTGACACTGTGCTTTATGATGAGCAGGGTGTTAAAGATAAATACGGCGTAACGCCGCAAGAATTTGTAGTTTTTAAGGCATTAAAGGGGGACGCCAGCGATAATATTCCCGGTGTTACTGGTATTGGTGATAAAACGGCTACTGATTTGGTAGCTAGATTTAAAACTCTTGATAATATTTATAAAAATTTAAATATTTTACCGCCCAGAGTAGCCAAATTACTTGAGGAGCAAAAAGATAAAGCATATTTGAGTCTTGAATTATCAAAAATCAAAACTGATCTGAAGCTTAATTTTAAAATCGAAAATGCTCGTTTGCATGATTATGATAGAGATGAAGTTTATGCAATGTTTCAGAAGCTGGATTTTAAAAGCCTGCTGAATAAATTGCCGCAAACTGCCAAACAAAAGAGTCTTTTTGGTAATGAAACTGAAAGTTATAGTGAGCGCAGACACCTTAAAACCGCCAAATATACTATGATAAATGAGAAAAAGAGTTTTGATGAGCTGGTTAAAAAGTTGACCAACCAAAAAGCATTTGCTTTTGACACAGAAACTGATTCGCTCGATGTAATCAATGCTAATTTAGTTGGCATGAGTTTTTGTTTTAAAGAGGGCGAGGCTTATTATATTCCAGTTGGACACACGCTTTCAGATGAAGGCCAGACCCTAAAATCCCCAAGGCCTGGCCTTGACTCAAATCAGTTGCCAAAGGATTTAGTTTTAGCTCAACTTAAACCAATTCTGCAAAATCCAAAGATTGGCAAAATCGGGCATAACTTGAAATTTGATTATCAAGTTCTTAAAAAATACCAGATTAATTTGTCACCAATTGTTTTTGACAGCATGGTAGCAGCATTTCTCATCAACCCATTGGTTCGGGCGCAGACCCTATCTGATTTGGCCTTTAGTGAGTTGGGAATCTCGATGATAGGGATTGAAGAACTAATCGGGCCAAAAGGCAAGGATCAGAAAACTTTTGCTGAAACTGATATCCACGAAGCAACAAAATATGCAGCCGAAGATGCTGATATTGCCTGGCGACTGTATCAAAAATTAAATCCTGAACTTGAATTTATAGGTAAACTTGCTAAATTAGCCCGTGATATGGAGTGGCCGCTAATCCCAGTATTGGGAGATGTCGAGCTTACCGGGGTTAAGTTAGATGTTGGTTTTTTGACTAAGTTTGCCAAAGAAATTAACGCCAAACTAAAAAATCATGAAGAAAAAATCTGGAAGCTGTCGGACAAAAGATTCAATATATCATCAACTATTCAGCTTAAAGAAGTATTATTCGATAAATTAAAAATTCAATCCCAAGGTTTAAAAAAGATCAAAACAGGTATTTCAATCGCTGCCAAAGAACTAGAAAAATTAAAAGGCGCACATCCAATAATCGATTTGATATTAGAATACCGAGAGGTAGTTAAATTAAAAACCACCTATGTGGACGCCTTACCGCTGTTGGTAAATAAAACTACCGGGCGAATTCATACCAGCTATAATCAAACTATTGCTCAAACCGGCAGACTTAGTTCAACCAACCCTAACTTGCAGAATATTCCTATCCGAACTTCTCTAGGTAAAGAAGTGCGCAAGGCTTTTGTGGCAGAGCATGGAAATATTTTCGTCTCTGCTGATTATTCTCAAATAGAATTACGCCTAGCTGCAGCTCTAGCTAGTGACAAACCAATGATTGCAGCCTTCAAAAAAGGTGAAGATATCCATACTCTAACTGCTTCAGAACTTTATGACATAACTCCGTCAGAAGTTACCGATCAACAGCGCTACAGTGCCAAAGCTATTAATTTTGGGATTTTATATGGTATGAATCCTCATGGCTTGTCTACAGCAACGGGGATGGAACATGACCAGGCCAAAAAATTTATCGAGAAATATTTTTTCTGGCGAGCTGATCTGGCAAGCTATATCGAGAAAGTAAAAAACGAAGGACGCAAAAAAGGCTATACGGAAACTATTTTTGGCCGCCGTAGGCCCTGCCCGGATATTAATTCGAGTAATTTTATTGTTCGAAGTGCAGCAGAGCGAGCAGCCGTCAATATGCCGCTGCAAGGCACAGCTGCTGATATGATGAAGCTGGCGATGATCGAGGTTGATAAGAAGTTACCCCAAAAAGCCAAGATGATTTTACAAATTCATGATGAATTGATTGTTGAATGCCCGGAGAACCTGTCAGATAAAGTAGCGCCAATTCTCAAAGATGTTATGGAAAATATCCATAAATTTAGCGTCCCGACAGAAGTAAATATTTCCAAAGGTTATAGCTGGGGAACTTTGGAATGAATTAGCTTTTTGTTGCAAGCTCTGAGCTTGCAAGGAAGTTGTAAAGAGGAATGCTAAAATTATCCGGTAGACAGGCTCAGGATAGTTCTGGCATACTAGGTATATGCCGGAATTATCCATTCGACCAAACTCAGAACAGTTCAATTATAGGATTTTTTGTAATGCCTGAACTGCCAGAAGTTGAGACGATAAGAATAGGTTTAGCCAAATACTTGCCCGGGAAGCTGGTCAAGTCAATCAGTTGTGATTGGCCAAAATCTTTGCAAGCCAATAAGGCTGATATTAAAAAAAATTTGATAGGTCGCAAAATCAAATCCATTGACCGCCGCGGCAAGGTTCTGATTATTTGGCTGGATAACAACTGGGCCATGGTAATCCATCTAAAAATGACCGGGCAACTCGTCTACCGGCCAAAGCCCTCTTCAAGGCCAGGCCTTAAAGATTCCAAGGCTAGCTCTCAAAAAAGTCCTTCGGCTTTGCTCAGGACAAACCCCTTCCAGGGGTTTGGAGGTGGGCATCCGACGAATAGTTTAATCAGCAAATTGCCCGATAGATCAACACGAGTAATCATCGTCTTTGACAAAGGCAGTTTATATTTTAATGACCAGCGAAAATTCGGCTGGATTAAGTTGCTGCCAAAAGATAAGGTTTATCAACTTGACTTCTTTAGAAAATTAGGGCCAGAACCGCTAAGCAAAGATTTTAGCTATGAAGTTTTTAAACAAAGTATTTTAAAAAGACCAAATTCCATGATCAAACCAGTTATCATGGACCAGAGTATTATAGCGGGCATAGGTAATATTTATGCTGATGAATCACTATTCTTAGCAAAGATTCATCCAAGTTCTAGAGTGAAAGATATCTCTACACAAAAGTTCAAAGCACTTTACAACTCAATCAAGAAAAGTTTAAAGATAGCTATCAAACATGGCGGCTCAACAGACAGAAATTATGTTAACGTAAAAGGGCAAAAAGGCAGCTATCTTGAATATGCCCAAGTTTTTCGCAAAGAAAATCAACCTTGTCCAGTTTGCGCTGGCTTAATAAAAAAAATAAGGGTAGCTAGCCGAGGTACATATTTTTGTCCCAAATGTCAAAAGCTAGCTAGGAAGAAAAAATGATTTTATATTTTTACGGACCAAATAGTTATCTAATCAGGCAAACAGTTAACGACCTGAAGAAAAAATATGTCAATAAATCTGGCAATGACTTTAATTTACTTAAACTTGATATGTCAGAGGCCCACCTCAGTGAACTAGTCGATGCGATTACCACGCAACCCCTGCTGGCTCATAGCAGACTAGTTATTGTACAAAATTTGAGTTCAAATAAGATAGTTGTAGAAAAAATTAAAGAAATTATAAGAATTGTGCCAGAGAGTACCATTTTGGTTATTGAAGAGAGCGAACCTGACAGAAGAAGCGCTTACTTTAAGTACCTAGTTAAAAACGTCCAAGCAAAAGAGTTTATTAAACTCCCAGAAACAAAACTTATTCAATGGATAAAAGATGGGACAAAAAAACTAGGCGGAAATATCGAGCCGTCGGTAGTAAAATACCTGATTCAAAAGATTGGTGATGATATGTGGCAGCTAAAAAATGAGATAGATAAGCTGGTTAGTTATCAGTCGCAAATAACTATTGAGAATATAGATCGCCTGGTAGTTCCCAATATGGAGCAGACTATCTTTGAGCTGACTGACGCTGTAGCTGATAAAAATCTAAAAAAAGCCATGGGTACTTATAAAAATCTGGGAATCAAAGGCGTAAGTGATCAGCAAATACTAGCGATGCTCAACTGGCAGTATCGTAATCTGGTTTTGGCCTTTGATAATCTAGGACGTGGACGAGATTGGGCGAATGAATTCGGGATCTCCTCTTTTGTTGCCTCTAAATCAACTCAACTAGCTGCAAAGGTTGAAATGAACGATTTGAAAAAAGCTTATCGTAAAATTGTAGCGGCTGATTTGTCTATTAAAACTGGTCAAAAAGACAGTAATGTGGCGCTTGAGGAACTGATTCTCAAACTGGTAAGCTAACCTTTTATTTCCTTGACCTCAAGTTCTATTATTCTATAAAAACGCCAAAATTCCTTTGACAAAAAGATAAATGCCAAATATACCAAATAATCCACCCATGACATAACTCCCGTATTTGGTTACAGATCGATTGAGTGAGCCGAGCAACTTATCGGAATGTTTTCCGAGTATTATCACCAGAAGTAGTGGCAAAAAAACTGGAATAAGTGAAAAAATCATCATAAAAGCCATACTCAATGTTTTTTGCAAACTATTTAAGCCTGATTTAGAGATAACCGCTGAAGCTGGAAAATAAAGTGCCAAAGTAGAAATATTAGTACCCATCAAAATTATACCCAGCAATATAAAAGCCGCTAAACCACGTTTATGCTTCTTAGCTTGGTTACTGCTTGGTGTTTTAGGTTTTTTAATCGCAGTCTTAATCGCAAAATAAATCAACAGTAAGCCTGCTGCGACATGCAGAATGTCTTGGCCAGTACTTTGATGAGAACCGATTTTCAGCTGCCCGGCTTTAGCGGATAAAAGAAAAATCATTATAGCGATAGCTACTAGTGCTGCAGCTGATCCAAAAGCAAAACCTATCGCTTTTTTAACCGGACTAATTTTACTCGATAAAATTAAAACTGAACCTGTGAGCATTACCGGACTGATAGCTGAACCAAGGGCGAAAGGCAGCAGATTAATTAGAGTATCTTTCATTATTCTAAGCTGATTTCATTATTGCTATTACCTCATCGTCTTCGACTTGACTAAAATTTTCATAATAAGCACCGACTGCACCGAGAAAATTCTCATCAACCTTGATAGACATGACCTCGTCAGCCAACTGCTTTAATTTCTCATAAGTATCACCGGGAATTACCGGAATGGCGACGATAATTTTCTTGGGTTTTTGTTTTTTGAGTTCATCGATTGTCGCAAACATTGTTAGCCCCGTGGCAATACCATCGTCAATGATGATTGCTGTCTTGCCCTCGGCACTTATAGATTCGCGGCCTTTTAAATATAAATTTCTTCTGCGTTTTGCCTCCTGGCGCTGGTTGGCTATCTCTTTTTTTAACCAGTCCCGATCAATATTTAAGGTTTCCTGCTCATTTAAGATTGGCTGACTATTTTCGCTAACTGCACCGATAGCATACTCAGGGCTAAAAGGATGGCCGATTTTACGGGTAATTACCAGATCAAGAGGAGCGTGCAAAAGATTAGCAACAATATTAGCCAGTACTACGCCACCTCTAGGCAAGCCATAGACTACGATATCCTTATCCCTGTAAGTTTCAAGCATTTTTGCCAGTTTTTGTCCAGCATCAGTTCTGTCGCGAAATAGAAGACTCATCCCGTTAAAGCCAGGAGACGTTTTATTCTATTTTTCAAATAGCGTTTCCCCATCCCTGATTTAAGATATTTTTCTCTAGCATATGCGTCTAATTTATTCTTGCAAGCTTCATAGTAAATTAGCTGAAAAGGTCCACGATTTTTAGTTGAGACAACTTT
>JAUYJX010000005.1 GCA_030699245.1 bacterium
GCCGATCAGCAGAGACTGATAGACGTGTGGTTGGAGAAATATCACAATGTCCGACCTCACCAGGCTCTCGGCTATTTGACACCCAATGAATATACTAAGAAACTAGAGAGTGAAGTGGCGCTCATCATATGAACCACGACACAGTTTGTTATTTCTACTTAAATAATGCTAAAATTTAAACAAATTGTAAAATAATAAAAAATAAATAATATGAGTGCTCAGAACGAAAAAGAAAAAAAAGAAACTCTAAAGAATTTGTCTATTCAGCTGGAAATGGCTGAGGCTTCTCTGCATGCTATTCATAAAACCTTAGATGAAATGGGTTTAAAGCCTGAAGATTTGCCGAAACACAGCAAAACTTCAGGCTCAAAAGCCACAACTCCATCCAAAGAAATCAGTGGCAAGATTATAGAAGGCATATTTGACGGGCAGAATATGATAGGCCCGAATAATAAAATTTATCCGGTGCCGGCAAACTATGCTTCTAAGTCAAAACTGATTGAGGGTGATTTACTCAAACTTACTATTGCGGATGACGGCTCTTTTATTTATAAGCAAATCGGACCAATTGAACGTAAAAAACTGATTGGCAAACTAATTTTGGAAGACGGTCAATATATGGTTTCAGCCGGTGATAAAAATTACAAAGTGCTTTTTGCTAGTGTGAGTTACTTTAAGGCGAATCCGGGCGAAGAGGTAACTATTGTTATTCCTGAAGGTAAAAAGGCTAATTGGGCGGCGATTGAGGCGGTAATTAGCTAAACCATCTATTAGTAGCTTAAAAAAAACGCTATAATGATTTAACTGTCTTACTACTTTATTTGGAGGGGTTTTGGAAAGATTAGCGCTTTATCGCAAATATCGCTCAGCTGATTTTGACCAGATAGTTGGTCAAAATCATGTTACAAAAACATTAAAAGCTGCACTCAAGAAAGGCTTTATTAGCCATGCTTATCTTTTTACCGGACCAAGAGGTGTCGGTAAAACTAGTGTAGCGCGCATACTAGCTAGAAATATCAATGGCTTAGAACCGAAGATTGATATGAATAGTTTACTAGATATCATTGAAATTGATGCGGCCAGTAACCGTGGTATTGATGAAATTCGTTCATTAAGAGAAAAGATCTCATCGGCACCGACTAGCCTGAAGTACAAAATTTATATTATTGATGAGGTACATATGCTCACCAAAGAGGCTTTTAATGCGCTGCTTAAGACCCTAGAAGAGCCGCCGGCACACGCAATATTTATTTTAGCTACCACTGAAGCTCATAAATTACCAGATACGGTAATTTCTAGAACTCAAAGATTTGATTTTCATCCAATTAGCCAAAATGATTTAGTGACTCATCTGGACTTTATTGCCAAGGAGGAAAAAATTGATGTCACCAAAGGCTCATTGGAAATAATTGCCAGATCATCTAAAGGAGGCTTTCGTGATGCCATTAGTTTGCTAGATCAGCTTTCTGCCTTTGAATCAAAAATTGACGAAGAATTGGTTTATCAGCTTTTAGGATTGAGTTCAGAAGACAGTATAGTTAATTTAGCCAAGTCCATTAATAATGGGGATAAATCTGAGAGTATTACAAATTTAGATAATATCTTACAGAGCGGTAACGACCCCATTAATCTGACCAATCAATTACTTGAACACTTTAGGCGCGGACTTCTTTATAAAGAAAGGCTAATTAGTGATTCTAGCTTGGATTATTTCGAAGAGGTTGATTATGAGCTGATAATTAAAGCCATCGATTATCTCACAAAGGCATTGGCCGATTTTAAAACCACCAATCATTACAGCCTGCCATTAGAAATTGCTGTTTATAAACTAGCTTCTAGAAATGATACCGATATTTTACCTCCCCCGGCAGAAAACCATAAGGAATCCAGAAAGGTCAAGCAAATTCAAAAATCGTCACCTCAAGCCGTAGCAGATACAGATAAAATTCAGCAAAACAAATACACCACCCAGATTACTAAAGGTTTTAGTTTAATTAAAGAAAAAAATAATTCACTTTATGCTCTAATTAGATCTGCTAATCCGACATTCAAAGATGATAAATTAATACTTAATTGCCGCTTCAGGTTTCATCTGGACCGTCTAGAAGATGACAAAAATCGTGATTTAATTGAGTCAATGATGTCGAAAGCTTTTGATAAAAAGATTAGCCTAAAGTGCCAATTAACAAATCAGCCGAATATAGAAGAATCTAAGGTAGACAAGGAAAGCGAACTAATTTCATCAGCTCTAGAAATTTTAGGAGGGGAAGTAATTAATGGCTAATACAAAACTTAAAACAGAAATAGTTGAAAAATTACCACCGCAGAATATACAGGCAGAGATAAGTTTATTAGGGTCACTTTTATTAGACAAGGAAGCGGTGGTTAAGATAGCTGATAAGATATCTGCCGATGATTTTTATTCACATAAACATCGAATTATTTTTGAATCGATCATTGAACTTTACGACAAAAGAGAACCAATCGATTTAGTAACTCTTTCTAATCGTTTGGAGGAAAAGAAAGAGCTTGATAATGTTGGGGGATCAAGTTATTTAACAGAATTAACTTCCAGCGTTCCTTCAGCAGCTCATGCTAGTCACTATGCGGATATTGTCAGACAAAAGGCTACACTCCGAAGGTTAATTACTGCAGCTAATAAAATTGATAGATTAGCTTATGAGCTGTCTGATAAAGACAGCGAATCAATGGAAACTACTCTTGATCAGGCTGAACAGATTCTGTTCGAAGTTTCACAGCGACATTTAAAACAGAACTTTATCTCGATAAAAGACGTCCTAGCAGAAAGTTTTGATAGATTGGATAATCTGCATCGTGATAAAAAGAAAATCAGAGGTATACCCACCGGCTTTAAGGATCTTGATAATTTACTTGCGGGTTTGCAAAAATCAGACCTGATAGTTCTAGCGGCCAGACCGAGTATGGGTAAAACATCGTTGGCATTAAATATAGCCCAGCATGTGGCTACCAGAGAAGGTGTACCGGTAGGCTTATTCAGTTTGGAAATGAGCAAAGAGCAATTAATCGATCGTTTACTTGCGGCTGAAGCAAAGATAGATTCTTGGAAGCTGCGGACTGGTAATCTTGAAGATCGCGATTTTGAAAAAATTAATAAGGCCATGGGAGTTTTGGCTGAGGCACCAATTTATATTGATGATTCGGCTATAACTAATGTTATGGAAATGCGCACCAAAGCTCGTCGCCTGCAGATGGAACATAATTTGGGATTAATTGTGGTTGACTATTTACAGTTAATGAGCGGCAAAAGTGGCAGTAGTGATAACCGGGTTCAAGAAATCTCTGAAATTTCCCGTAGCCTAAAAGGTTTAGCACGTGAACTTGATATACCGGTAATTGCCATATCTCAGCTTTCGCGTAATGTAGAAAGCCGTCATCCGCAGATTCCTCAATTAGCCGATCTTCGTGAATCCGGTTCGATTGAGCAGGACGCAGATCTAGTAATCTTTATTTATCGCGAAGATTATTACAATAAAGAATCTGAACGCAAGAATGTTGCAGATGTGCTGATTAAAAAACACCGTAACGGCCCAGTCGGTGATACCGAACTGTTCTTTATACCAGAACAGATGGTCTTTCGTTCAATTGATAAGCAACATAATAAATAATAAACTTTTTTAATAGATAATTTTCAGATATAATTTATTAAGACTTAAGCATAAGCAAAATCTTGAAAAAAGATTCAAATACAAAAAAAGAAGTAGCACAAGTAGGCAGATTTGGTCTAGTTGGTATTTTAAATACGGTCATTGATATAGTTTTGCAAAATATTCTATTTCAGTTTTTTGGTTTAACTAAAGTAATTGCTGCATTAATCTCTGGTACAGCGGCAATGATTAATAGTTTTATTTTTAATCAGCGTTTTACTTTCAGGGCGAAAAAGACCGATACATTACATATTTTTTATTTTTTTGCAATTACTCTTTTCGGGCTATATATAATTAGGCCACTAGTAATCATATTTTTTACTCGTATTTGGCTTTGGCCGGCAGATACGGCTTATAAAGTTTTAACTTGGCTGCATGTTCCAATACCACATTCGGTTAATGTCAGTGCTTATGATGCCACCGTCAATTATATTGGACTGTTTATGGCGATTCTTGTAGTATTGATTTACAATTATCTTTTGTATAGGAAAGTGGTTTTTAAAAATGGCAAAAAATAAATTTTATAACTTTTTTAAAAAAAATTTTGGCTGGATCTTATTTGTCATTGTAGTAACAATTGCAGTTTTTTTAAGGTTTTATAAATTAGGTATTTTACCACCAGGGCTTCATCCCGGCGAAGCAGTCTTTGGAATAGAAGCATTTAAATTAAACAGAAGTATGAGTCTGAAATCGCTCTATAGTGCAGGTTTGAATGGCGGAATTTTTGTTTATCTGCAGGCAATTACTATTAATATTTTAGGCAATACCGTTTCAGTGCTTAGGCTTATGCCAGCTATTTTCGGTGTTTTAGGTGTTATTGCTACCTTCTTATGGATGAAAGAATGGTTTGGCGGAAGAGCTGCATTAATTGGTTCATTCTTGATGGCAATTAGCCCATGGATGATCACAATTTCACGCAGCAGTTTGCCTGCTAGCTTAGTGCCGTTTTTTATTTCTATCACAATTTATTTCGCAACTAAGGCTATTCGTACCAATAAAAATGTATTTTATTTGTTTAGCAGCCTAACTCTGGCACTAGGTCTTTATACCTACCTGGCTTTTTGGGCCATTTTGCCGGCTATTTTGATTGGAATAATTGTAGTGAGTATGAAAAACAAAAAATGGTTTAAAAAAGCTAGTACTGGCTTAGTTGTAGCACTAATTACTTTTTTGATTGTTGCTATCCCGATCATTTTTGCATTCTCCCGTCACTCGCAAAGTTATATTAGCAAATTAAGCAAAGTTAGCTTTCTAAGCCGTGAAATAAATAATGGTAAACCGTTGCAAAGTTTTGCAGATGGCTTAACTAAAAATATTCTGGCTTTTAATTTCCGGGGCGATGAGAATTACCATTACAATTTAGCTGGCCTGCCCTTACTTAACACTTTTGTAGGTATTATGTTTGTATTAGGTATTATGATTGCAGCTGCCAGAATAAAGCGTATTAAATATATGTTATTAATTATTGTTTTTGTTTTTAGTATTTTGCCAGCGGTCCTGTCTCCCGCAAACGCACCAAGTGCTTTGAAATTAATAGCTAGTGCTTCAGTGGTTTTTGTCTTTGCCGGAATCGGGGCGAATTATCTGCTTGCTAAATGGTACTCAATCTTTCCAGTAAATTCTCTTGCCAGAAACTTAGGACTAACTTTGGTTTTGACTTTAATGTTTATGAGTTTATGGCAGAGCTATAAACAGTATTTTGTAGCTTGGGCACAGGACCCAAAAACCTATAGGGAAACTGCTCAGGATGCAACCGAGATTGCACGATATTTGAATAATAAATCTAATCAGAACCCAACAATTTATGTAATAGCTGATAATTATTCGTTAAGTACTATAAATTATATGACGGATAAAAAAGCTGAATTTAAAGTATTAGATTCAGATACACTAAAAGGTTTACCGATAATGAATGGGCAGAAAGTATTTATAGTACAAAATTCAGACAATGCAAATGCTGAAATTGATTTAATAAAAGCAAAATTTCCTAATGGACACTTGAATGAAAAGTTTTCTGATTTTACAGATCAAAAACTATTTTATGTTTATGTAGTAAATCAATGATAATCGATTTAAGCATTATTATCCCTACCTACAAAGAAGAAAAACGTATCGGCAAAACCCTAGAAGAGCTTGCCGATTATTTAAAAAATATCAAAGAAGAAATAGAGGTTATTATTATTGACGCCGACAGTCCCGATAAAACTACTAAAATTGCCAGAAACTATGCTGATCTGTTCAAACATTTTCGTATAATTAATGATGGGCCCAAAGAGGGCAAGGGTAAACAAGTAAGGGACGGGGTGTTTGAGGCGAAAGGCAAATATATTATGTTTATGGATGCTGATCTGGCTACTCCTCTAAAATACCTAAAAAAAGTTTTTTATGATATGCATAAAAAAAAATCTGTTTCGATTTGCGTACGTAATTTGCAAAAAACCCACAAGGGATTGCGTAAATTTATTTCTGGTTTCGGTAATTTTTTAGTACAAATATTACTTTTACCCGGCATTAAAGATTCCCAGTGCGGTTTTAAATCTTTTGAAGCAAATGCGGCCAGAGATATTTTTTCACGCCAAACAATTATTGGTTGGGGTTTTGATATGGAAATACTGGCAATTGCCAGGAAACTAGGCTATTCGATTGATATGATAAATGTTGAGGATTGGAAAGATGTGGAGAAGGGCAGCAAGATTAGCGGTAATTTTGCACTTAAAGTAGCATTGACAACTTTTGGTGATCTTTTAACTATTAAAAAGAATCTGATATTAGGTAAGTATAAAACTCCAATTTTTACTTATCAGTCGACAAATAAATAATTATTTAATTTTATAAATATAGATTGAATTACCGATCTTTTTTATCGGTGTCTTATTGCGGAGCCAAGAATATCCTTGATCGCCGCGCAGTTTTGACCAATAAATATCATTCATTAGATAGGTTTCGCTTACGGCAATATATTTACCATCGAATACACCCGTATCAGCGTGCCATAGTACATACTTTGAGCCTGAACAATCATAACCACTAGCACTTGCAATCAATTTGCCGTCACTATCGTATTTACGTTTGCAAAAATAATAGTTCGGATCGCCTCCACCGAAGTAATCTACGGCAATCTTGTCAATTTCTGTATTGGAATCGGCATATTCTTTAAGCCGTTTTAGGTCTTGACCCCAGTCAATATTAGAGTCGGTGACATATTTATAAGCATTGCCACCACCGCCAATCAATTCATTAAAATAAGCTACATATGAAGGGTGGGTGATGATGTTGGATAATCCATACCAAATAAGTAAAATTGCCAGAATGATTGAATAAATTTGCTTTTTTGTCTTGCTTTTAGTGTTAGTAATAAATTCGACAACCTTTTTAGAAACCAATATAAAAATCAAAGGAATTATCGGGAATAAATGACGGATACCAAGATTCAAATTGCCAGTAATCGATAGGTAGCTATAGAGAATAATAAAGAGAATAAATGATAGCTCAATAAAATGATTGTTAGCATAGCTGATGAATTTATACCAAATTTTAAGTGGTGTTTTCTTGAAGTATTGATAAACTGCATAGATTATTGTTCCGAGTGATATTATTAAGAAGGAGAGCGGCATTTTAATTAAATATGTGACGGGAAAATACCACATAAAGCTTTGATTGGTTACTTGGCCTAAGAGGTAAGTGGTATTGCCACTTTTAACCCTATTGAAGACCATCGCTAAACCAAGTAAGTATTGTGCAAGCGGTTTTCCAAGAAAACTATCGTTTAGTTTAGTCAGAAATGGGACTACGGAGCTATATTTCCCGGGGAGAGAAGCTCGAATTAATTCATCCTGAATAGCTTGAGGCATATGCAGGGTATGTGGTATATAAAATAGCCAGATAAGAATAAAACTGATAAGTGAGATAATAATAAATCCTCCTAGATAATCTCTTAATCTTATCTGCCAATGCTTTGTTTTTTTCCAAGCAATTACTGTTATTAGGGCAAGTAAACCAAAAAGTGGATAAATCATTATTGCTGAGAATTTAGCCAGCTGCGCGAGACCCAGAAAAAAACCTGCCCACCAAATAGTTTTAATGCTTGGTTTTTCCAGGAAGTTAAAGAAGGCATAAAAAGCAAAGAAAATAAAGGCTGCAATGCCGAGATCGGTTGTAACGAAACGCGCATGGGCTAAGATATTAGCAGAAAATGTATATAAGAATAAAGTGAGTATCCCAACCTCTATACCAAAACGTCTTTTGGTAAATCTGTACAGTACGTAACCAAAAATAATAGCTAATGCCAGTATTGGCAATCTAGAGTAAAAAATAATTTGATCTGCATTATTGCCAATATGATAAATAAAGTTCCAGCCGACTTCCCATTGTCCGTTGGGTTCAGTTGTCCAGGCAGAAATATTGGTCGGAAATTTTAATTTTAAAAAGAGTAGCGGTAGAGCTGCAATATCTTTGATCAGTGGAGGATGCTCAGGATTTAAACGGTAATCCAGAAACTTCAAGTAACTGTACCCAGCGGGTATATGTGCAACTTCGTCAACAATTGCCGAATCTCCTCTCATACTAATTATGCCAAGTAACAGCATCAAGCTAAGTAGAGAAGCGACAATTAACTTTTCGTATTTCTTTAAGAAACCAATCATATTAATAAACTGAGAAAATTATACTACTTATGCTTTAATGTTAGCAATAAAGCGCTAGTTTTAGTTAGTGTAATTGGCTACAATAGTATAGGTAAGGAAAGGAAAAAATGTTTGATAAGATGAAAACTTTAAATGAACTGCGTAAAATCCAAAAAGAACTAAAAAAAGTTGAGATAGAAGTAGAAGCAGGTGACGGCGCAGTTAAACTGGTGATTAATGGTGAGCAGAAAGTACAAAAGGTTATGATTGATGGATCTAAAGTTGACCCCAGTGACATTACCAGACTAGAAAAATGGCTGGAGTCGGCTTTCAATCAGGCTATCACTAAATCACAACAGGAAGCAGCAGAAAAGATGAAATCAGTAGCTGGAGGATTGGGTTTGCCTGGCCTATAGGAGAATGAATGAACCTTTTACCCAAGAATGTTAGTAGTTTAATAGAAGAATTTTCTAAATTACCCAGCATCGGACCAAAAACTGCCGAGAGACTGACTTTTTATTTACTAAAAAACAGCGATTTAAATAGCTTGGGTGAAGCGGTTTTACAATTACGTGATAATTTAACCAAGTGTGAAGTTTGTGTAACTTACACTGATACGAAAATTTGTTCCATATGCTCCAATACAAATCGAGATAATGATGTTTTAGCTGTAGTTAGTCAGCCACTAGATATTGTTGCAATTGAGAAGACGGGCCTATTTAGGGGTAAATATCATGTACTGCATGGTTTTATTTCTCCGGTTGACGGTATTGGTCCGGATGATCTGGAAATTGAAAGTTTGATCAAAAGAATCACTAAGGTTAAGCCAAAGGAAATTATAATCGCTACTAATCCTAATATTGAGGGTGAAACCACTGCATTTTATTTGGCTAAAAAAATAGCACGATTCAATATCAAAGTTACTAGGATAGCTCATGGCCTGCCGGTAGGCGGCGATATAGAATATGCTGATCAGATAACCCTATCACGAGCACTAGATAACAGACGCGAGCTTAATCTTTCTAAATAAATGCTAAAACTTTTTAATACACTCACCAAAAAGAAAGAAGTTTTTAAACCGATAAAAGATAATTTGGTAGGTGTTTATACTTGTGGTCCGACGGTTTATGATTATGCGCATATTGGTAATTTGCACAGTTATATTTTTAGCGATACACTGATCCGAGTGCTCAAAAATATTGAAAATTATAAAGTCAGATGGGTGATGAATATTACCGATATTGACGATAGAATTATTGACAAAATAATAAAAAAAAGAGGTGACGCACAGCAGAATAGACAGGCTTTAACCGAAAAGTATACCAAGCTTTTTAAGAAAGACATTAAGAAAGTCGGCATTGACATTAGCAGTATCGAATTTATCTTAGCCACTGACAATATCTCTCAGATGCGCCGATTAATTACCAAATTAATCAATGAGGGGATTGCTTATGTTTCATCGGGTTCGGTTTATTTTAGCATCGATAAATATATTAAATCAGGTAAAAAATACGGGATTTTAGCTAATCTTGATTTTAATCCCAAAGCCAGAGTCACTGATGATCAGGATCAAAAAGAAGGCGTAGCTGACTTTGCCCTTTGGAAGGCCAAAGTCAGCAGCGAGCCTTTCTGGAATTTTAAATTAAACGGTAAAAATCTGCCTGGACGACCGGGCTGGCATATAGAATGTAGCGTGATGAGTAGTAAAAGCCTGGGTTTGCCATTTGATATTCATACTGGCGGTGTGGATCTAATTTTCCCGCATCACGAAAATGAAATAGCCCAATGCGGTGGCAAGCTAGCCAATTATTTCGTGCATAATGAACATTTGCTAGTCGATAGTCATAAGATGAGTAAAAGCCGTCATAATTATCATATCTTAAGCGATATTGATGACCCCATGGCTTTTCGCTATTTGTGTCTTAGCACTCATTATCAGAGTAAAGTGGATTTTAGTTTTGAGTCACTTACATCCGCTCACGCTAGACTTAAAAAATTGCAAGAATTCACGAAAAAACTGCAATATAACTCGAGACCAATTAAAAGTAGATCGGCTAATCAATTCAAACAGCAATTCAAAGCCGCAATGGAAGATAATTTACATACCCCCAATGCTCTATCTGCTTTAGCTAAACTAGAATCAAGCGGTGAAAATTCTAAGGAAGTACTAAAGGCAATTGATTGGGCTAATCAAGTTTTAGGACTTAATTTAGTTGAGCCTATTAAACCGTTTGGCAAGAAAGAGCTAGGGCTGCAAAAACAAAGAAATAATGCGAGATCAAGGGGTGATTACAATTTAGGTGATAAACTGCGCGCCAAGTTAAAAGCGATAGATATTGAGTCCGAAGATACCGAAAAAGGCTCTATTTATTGGAGGGCTTAGTGCAAGAAGTTCAGCTGGAAAATAAAACCATTGAAGATTATCGCGAAATTGTAGGTAATGAAGTAATCGACGACTTGATTAAAAATGCCGCTCCACTAAAAAATAAAAAAATTATTGAAATAAATTCTACTTCAGCGGGTGGTGGGGTTGCAGAAATTCTAAAAGCAAAAATTCCATTGCTTAGAAATTTGGGGGTTGATGCCAGCTGGTTGGTTATTCCTCCTGATGACGATTTTTTCAAAGTTACTAAAAATATCCATAATTGTTTGCAGGGTAATTGTGGTCAAGCCTTAAAAAAAACTGATACAGATTATTATATAAGATATTTAAACCAGATATCCGAAAAACTTCCCACGGACGCCGATTTATATGTATTACACGATCCGCAAACTTTAGGACTAATAAATCACCTAAAAGGCAAGAAAGTGATTTGGCGCTGTCATATCGATTTAACAGAAGCTGATCAAAAAGCTCTTGAATGGATACAATCATTTTACCCACGATTTAATAAAATAGTTTTTTCGTTAGATGAATATGTAAAAGGTTTTGAGCATAAAAAAACGACTATAATCCATCCCGCTATAGATCCCCTGAGTACAAAAAATAAATTTTTAAGAACTTACGAAGCTAAAAAAATTATTACCGATCTTGATGTAAATACCGATAAACCCTATATGTTACAAGTTTCTCGCTTTGATAAATTTAAAGATCCAATCGGTGTTCTAAAGATATTTAGTATGGTTAGGAAATTTATTCCAAATTTACAGTGCGTGTTGATGGGTAATTATGCTACCGATGATCCAGATGGCAAGATTTACTATGATTTGGTTATGGAAAAAGCTCAAGAGCTGAAAAGGCATAATATACATATTATTAATAAAAGTGATGATTTGGCAGTAAATGCTTTGCAAACTTTGGCTGACGTGGTGATCCAAAATTCCAATAAAGAAGGTTTTGGACTGACAGTGACAGAAGCTCTTTGGAAGGGGCGATTTGTTTTTTCCCACCCAGTTGGTGGAATTGCTTTACAGGTATTACATGACCAAACAGGCTTTTATTTAGGTTATTCAGATGATGCTAATGCAGATAAAATAGTCGATGTACTAAAAAATAAAGAGTATTACTCACATATTGAGCAAAATGCCAAAGAGCATGTTAGGAAAAATTTTCTAATAACCACTATGCTCGGTAAGTTTGTCAATCTGTATGGCGAAGTACTGAAGCTTTAATTTTGTTGTCTATCTAAAAAGTCAACAAAATTAGTTTCATTTCGAATTTTCCAGTCAGCATAAAATTCAATTTTTTCTACTGCTTGAGCTACGCTACGCTTAATATTTTCTGTCATATTTTTCTTAAAAAACTTTTCTACCTCTTTTGCTGCTTTATGATCAGCAAAATTGTTACCAAGGCCTTGAGGAATATAACTTAAGATAAGGCTTTGTTTGCCGTATATTTCAACTATCTTTTGCCAGTTCTTTTTTATAAACTGCCATACAATAATTTTGGCATGACGGTTTGACATAATATCTATTAAATGAATGATACGGTCTTGAACGCGTATATTATCTGTTAGTATAAAATCAAGAGTTTTATTAATTAATTTTGCCTGTTTAAATTGCGTTAGTGCTGCAAAAATACGCCTTTTTTCCTCCTGTAAATCAGATGCCTTATATAATTTAAAAAGGTTATTGTAATCTTTTTTATTGCCGGTTTTTGCAACTGCGGTAAAAATAACACTTCGTAAGGTCGGTTCAATCAGCTTGCCGTGCAAATGATTCCCAAATTGCTTTTTTGCATAATCAATTATTTTTTTATTATCCGAGGTAACAGCTAGACTGATAAGTAAAGGTCTGAGCAGTTTACTGAAATGATCTTCTTTTACTTTTTCTTTTAAGCCTATTCTAGAAAGAGCTGGCATGATTAAATAATCAGTAAAGACCTTTAGTTTCGTACGTATTTTTTCGTCATCAAAAGTTCTAAACAAATCATTAATAATATCAGTAATGCCCATCCAAACTATATAGTCGCTTTCATTCTGATAACTTTCTAAAAGTTGCAAAAGGTCATAGATAGGCAAAAAGCCAGCTTTGGAGATCATCAAACTATCACTTAAAATACCCCAGCGATCCAGGACATCTAATTTATTAATTGATTCTTTAAGTTTATCAATTATTTCTGGTGTGTATTTGAAAAAGCAGAAAGTTGATTGACCGCTGTTGGGTTTAATCCAGCTAAACTTAGCTAAATTGACAAATTTATCTTGTTTTTTATTAATTAGAAAATTTAAACCTTTTTTATCGGTGGTGATATTTAGTGGTATTGGCCAGGTTTGATATACTTCAGCTTGTTTTGGATTAACAAAAAATCTTTGTTGTTTAACTTTCGATTCATCAATTGAGACTAAAGGCAAACCAGAGGTTTTAGTCCATTTACTCATTATCTTTTTCACAGGTTTTTTTGAAACATCCTCTAATTCAGCCCATAGATCTATTGTTTTGGCATTTTTATACGCATATTTCTTCAGGTAGGAAACTAACCCTTTTCTGAATTTGTTTTCACCCAAATATTCATAAAGCATTCGGATAATTGAAGCACCTTTTTGGTAGCTGATTGTGTCGAAAATTTCACTAATTTCCCCAGGATGATTAACCTCAATCTCAATAGGGTGAGTATTAGCTAAGCTATCAAGCTTTCTTGCACTATTGTAATCATTTGCAACGAATTGTGACCAAACTTGCCATTCAGGGTAAAGATGGTCAACGGCCAAATATTCAATCCAACTGGCAAAACCTTCATTGAGCCAAAGATCCGTCCACCAATCCATGGTTACTAAATTACCAAACCATTGGTGCGCTAACTCATGAGCGATTATAATTGCCACATATTGCTTACTCATTAGCGAGGTATTTTTTTCGTCAACTAAAATCCCTGTCTCGCGATAAGTTACCAAGCCCCAATTTTCCATGGCGCCAAAGGCAAAGTCGGGTATAGCTATCATATCAAGTTTCGATAATGGATAGGGAATGGCAAAATACTCATTATAAAAAGTTAGCACCTTAGTCGATGTATCAAGCGCAAAGCGGCCAAGCTGACTTTTACCCGGTGTGGCTAGCACCCTAACCTCGATACCTTCTTTTGTCTTAGTACTAATCTGCTCAAATTCTCCTATTGCAAAAGCTAGTAAATAAGTAGACATTTTGGGAGTAGTTGCAAAATAATCTTTAATAATATTTCTATCCAGCTTTTCGCTTTTGATGATATTAGTGTTAGAAATAGCCATTAAGTTTTTATTGTGAGTAATACTGACATCAAAAGTTGCTTTAGCGGATGGCTCATCAATACAGATAAATGCTTCACGTGCACTGGTTGCTTCGAATTGAGTAGTAGCTATGTACTTTTCTTTGTTATTTGCAATATATTTGCTTAAATAAAGCCCTTGTAATTTTTCTTTCAGCCGAGCGTTAAATGATAATCTTAATTGGTAATTGCCGGCTTGTAATTTTGTACCAAAATCAAAAATTACAATTTGTTCATCTTCGTTAAAGCTTAATTTTTTACTTTTAAGTTCTATATTTTTCATTTTCAACTTGACGTTTTTAATTTTTAAATCTGTACAATGAAACTTAAGCAGCTTGCAAGATTTTATAAGTTGAAAATTAATTAGTTCATTAGCTGTAAAAACAAACTTTTCTAGATCAATAAATAAATCTAATTGATAATGGCTTGGTTTGACTAATTCAGATAAGCGAATAGTTTTTTTCATACTAAGCACTGTAAATTAAAGCTTAAAACTAGCTTATCTTTTGTATCTTTGATCAAGATAGTCTTTTATTAAAATTTGCAGTGAAGCAGCTGCAGGTATAGCTACAAGAGCACCAATTAGTCCGAACAATACACCGCCAAACAAGGCAGAAATGCCCACAACTAATGGCGAGATATCAATTGTTTTTGAAAAGACTATCGGCTGTAAGATATTATTTTCTATCAGTTGATAAGTAATAAAAAAGATAATTAGGATTATTGTTACTGTCCAGCCGCCAAACACCAAACCGACAGTGGTGACAATTACAGCGGCCAGAGCTGTGCCAATCATCGGAATTAGATCGAGAATTCCGACCAACAGACCCAGAGCTACGGCATAAGGTACACGTAGAATAAGTAATGCGGTTGTAGTAGAAATAGCCGCAATTAGACTGGTGAATAGATTACCATTAACATATCCGCTGACTGTTCTATGCATACGGTGAGCTAATTCACGACGATGCTTGAGTTTATCTTTCGGCTGATAACGCCAAAAAACTTGTGCCCATTTTGGACCTTCAAGTACCATAAAAAAAGTTAATACAATAATTGTAATAAGTCCGATTATTGCACTAATAATACTGCCAAATATGCCGATAAAACCACCACCAGCGTTAGTAGCGGTGCCAATAATTCTCTCTTTATTAGAAGATAATAGTTCGGTAAGATTATGTTCACGTAAAAAATTACTCAAAAAATTATTAGAATCTAAAAATTCCTTAAAATAAGTCGGAAAATTTTTTACTAATTGATTTAATTGTCCAATGATTGGCGGCAATAAACTAAAAGCGATTATACTGAATAGCGCTACTGTAACTAACATTACAATAATTACTGCCAATCCTCGGCTCTTCTTGGGCATGAATTTACTTAATTTATTTACTGCGGGTTCTAGGGCCATCGCCATAAAAAAAGCAATGCCCACCCAAACTATTTGAGTTTTTAGTTTCGTGGTGACAAAAACCAATACCGCAAAAGCAACTATCACGCCTAAAACTCTAAAAATAGTACGATTTTTGATATTTATTTCCATATATATAATTTTATAATATTTTTCATAAAAGTAAAGGGTTTAAATTTAAATCTAAAAATCCCCGATAAAAGCGGGGATTTTTAGTGTCGTTTAATCTAATTAAAATCTATTGATTTTTCATTGGACGAGCAACATTGACAGTGATTTGACGTCCTTCGACTTCTTTGCCATTGAGCTGTTTGATAGCAGCTTGTGCTTCATCATCGGTTGCCATTTCGACAAAACCAAAACCTTTTGATCGATTACTGTCTCGATCAAAGATGATTTTGGCAGACTCAACATTGCCAGCTTCCTTGAACATTGATTCTAACTGCTCTTCGGTTAAGCTATAAGGCAATGAGCCCACAAATAACTTTGTAGCCATTTTTTCTCCTTGGCCCTTAATACTTTTACCCTGGAATAAGATTTAGTCTGACCGTGATGGGCTCCCTCACAGCTTAAACAAAATCGACAAGCATAAAGCTTGTTTCTAGATTACTCAATTATACCAGATTTTTCTTCAGATACAACAAGCCAGCAGTAAGGTTGGAAACTTCCTGACTCAACTTAGTTGAGAATGAGGCAGTATAAAAAGGCGTACCTAGCTTGTAACTATTAAGTTACAAAAGTCAGGGCCTTACCTTGATTGCCGGCGCGTCCGGTTCGGCCAATCCGATGGATATAATCATCATAGTTATCCGGCTGGTCGAAATTAATAACATGACTTACGAGCGGGATATCAAGCCCCCGAGCTGCCACATCAGTAGCTACCAGCACACCGACTTTACCGTCTTTAAAAATTTGCAAAGCTCTTTGGCGTTGGGGCTGGGATTTGTTACCATGAATAGCTTCTGCCGGGATGCCTTGCTTGGTTAAATTTTCGGCAAGTCGATGGACACCCCATTTTGTCCGGCCAAAGATAAGGACTTTTTCAAAATCATTTTGTCTCAGCAAGTCTTGCAGGATTGTTACCTTTTCTTCTTTCGAGGTAGCACGGATGATATCTTGCTGGACATGATCGCTCGTCTCACTGGTCTTCACAGAAACCGTCACCGGATTTGTCAACATTTCATTGAGTAGCGCACTAATTTGTGGTGGGATAGTAGCACTAAAGCAGAGTGATTGCCGCGCGGCAGGTAATTTGCTCACTAAGTATCGAATGTCGTTGATAAAGCCCATATCGAGCATACGATCGACTTCATCGAGCACTAGTATGCCGACTTGATTTAATTTTAAAACACCCTGGCTATTTAAGTCTTTTAACCGGCCTGGTGTACCGATGATTGCTTGCGGCTTTCTAGTCAGTTGGCTAATCTGTCGATTCATGTTGGCACCACCGACACAAAGTGTAGAGTAGAGTCCTAAGCCACCAGCAAAATAGCGAAATTCATCGTTAATTTGTAGGGCTAACTCACGGGTTGGTGCGATGATGAGAGCTATCTGCCCGCTCGCTATTGTTTTAAGGCGCTGGATAATCGGCAATACAAAAGCAGCTGTTTTGCCGGTGCCGGTGTTAGCCAGGCCAATAGTATCTCGCCCTGCTAGTGCTGGCAGAATTGCTTCGTCTTGAATCGGGGTTGGCATGGTATAGCCACGCTGTATTAAGGTTTGCTGTAATGCAGGCATTAACCCAAAATCGCTAAACTGGTGTTGGGGTATGAAGGGGATTATTTCTTCTGTTACTGTGGCTGTATTCACAAACCGCTGTGGATCTATGCGCCGGCTTGACTGTTTTGGGCGATGATTAAGGCTACTATAATTAGTGTAACGATTTGGCCGACCACTCTTGTAACGATGGGGTCGTGAGCTTGATCTATTATTCAAAAATACCTTTCTATCTATATCTAGCTGATGAACAGCGAGATCCGTAGATATACTCAGTATTCATCCATAAGAATTATTAGTTAATATATAATATCATACTTGTTGTTATCCGTCAATGTTTAAGGCGAACATCAAATATATCTTCAGGCAAAATCTTCGATGGTATGTACCTCGTCTTTATTGACGAGAATGGTCAAAATGTCATGAGTCCTGACTGCTCTGGCAAAGACTACATACAGGTTGGCTTCAATAATTGCCAGGACTTTGTAACGATTTTCGATCTGTTCGAGTTGACCAACTATTGCGCTGTAATCTTTTTTGTCATGCGTATATCGAAGACTATAGATTTTACGATCGGTAATTTTGCAGCCAAGCTGATACTTAATAGCATCAATGATTGACTGATAGGTTGCCAATTGATTTGTCTTGGGGGTATGAGGGATAAAGAACTGCATATACTTATACTTTTACTCGTCTGTAAATTTCCATAATCTCTTTTTATTTAAAATTCAAACTTTACCGATTGCTCCGGAATGAGATTGAGTTCGATCGGACGTGCCAGGATAGATAAAACAAAACCGACAAGCTTAAAACTTGCTCCTAGATTAACCAATTATACCTGATTAAACCTGAAAGTGCAATAAAGTGGTTGAGCAGTAAAGATTAAGAAATATTAATTTTGCCCGATTCGACCTGAACTTCCCGGGTCTCGTCAGTTGCTAAGCAAGTCGGGTGCCAGGCCGGCACACCAAACTGGCTTGCCAGTCCGAAGTCTTGACGTAGGATGGCTGGGCATGCTGGTCTGGAACAGCGGTACCAATAGCGATATTAGAGTTTCTGAGTGAAATAATCCTTAAAGTTTGCGAATGCCCAGCTTGTGTTATTAAGCTATAAGTTAGATGTGCTATAATATAATAAAGCAAGTAGTTACTATAACCTCTCCGTTGTCATAAATAGTTTTTCTAAAGACTTACTATTATCGCGGTCAGACGATATTAACGCGAGCGATATTAGCTAAAGAAAGGACAATTAAGATGTCTATGAAACTTTACGTAGGCGGTCTGGCTTACAGTGTCACCGACAAAGAGCTAGAAACGCTCTTTGCAGAACAGGGCAAAGTAGTGAGTGCAGTAGTAATCAAAGATAGAGATAGCGGCCAATCAAAAGGCTTCGGTTTTGTCGAAATGGCAGAGCTTAAAGAAGGCCAAAACGCTATCAAGGAACTAAATGGCAAAGAAGTAGGTGGCCGAGCGATCATCGTTAACCAGGCTCGTCCACAAGAAGATCGACGCCCTGGCGGTTCCGGCGGCAGTGATTTCCGCAAGTCTTACTAGAATAAAATTTTATCGTCAAATAATATTTCGGACTTGATGCCGGGTCTGCTGATTGGTTATATGTATGATAAAAGTGAATAAAAATATTGAAATTGTGAGCTCTACGAAAAGTGGACTTAGTTCTATGAGTCAAGAGTCGCGCGACGCTGTCTTCGCTGTTTTAACCAAGCATTACGCTGAGGTTGGAATTACGATTGTAAATAATTTGTCAGATCTTGAAGCTCTAGTTGCCCGAAGGCCAGACTTGGTCTTTTTGGGTATGAATTTTGTGCCCGTGAACCCTGATCTTGGGCTACGGGACCCTGCCAAAATTTGGATAACCAAGTACCTTGATGATAATAACATTAGCTACACAGGGTCGAACCAAATGGCCCATGAACTTGAGCGCAATAAACCCCTAGCCAAGCAACGCGTACTTGACGCCGGCCTCAAGACTTCACCGTTTTATGTTGCTAAGCAAAATCAGCCACAAACTAGAGAGAATGTACCCCTCGCGTTTCCGTTATTTATTAAACCAACGAGTCGTGGCGGCGGTGCAGGCATTAATAGCGATTCTGTGGTTCATAATCTTGATCAGCTGGAATCAAAAGTTCTGTCAATTGCCACTAATCAACAATCGGACTCGCTCATAGAGGAGTACTTGCCGGGGCGCGAATTTAGCGTGGCCATACTGAAAAAGGAGCATTCAGCCGAATTTTCGGTGATGCCAATTGAGCTAATTGCTCAGCCGGACAAACAAGGATCGCGCATTCTGAGCAAGCAAGTAAAATCCTCAAATACTGAACATGCCCTAGCGATTACAGATAAAATTATCAAGGATCGCGTCAACACGCTTGCAATTAATGCCTTTTACGCTTTAAGGGCGCGGGATTATGGTAGGGTCGATATTCGCTTAGATAAAACTGGTACACCACAATTTCTTGAAGCTAACCTTATACCCAGCTTAATTAGTGGCTATGGTTCATTCCCCAAGGCCTGTTTGCTCAATATAGGTATGGATTATGAACCTATGATTTTGAGTATCGTAAGACTAGGGTTGGCGCGCAATTTGAACGTAAGCGAAAATAACCCTGAACCAAATGCAGCAAATAATATTGTTCTGCCTCCTTTTGAAGATGCGTCCGAATCTGTATAGCTTAGGCTTTTCGGATTATCACGTTGCAAGTATCATTGGCTGAGCATGACGTTCTGGAACTATTAAGCTAGTTTACTATTAATCTCGTCCCTCTTGGCTTGAATCTTGGCAGCAGTTTCTGTCAGTCCTTGATCTTCTGCGGTCTGCAAGTCCTGCGCCAACCAATCGTTAGCAACTTCATCAAGGTATTCTGGATCTGAAAAGCCAGCATCGACGTGCACAGTGCTTCTACTGAGTTGAGATTCGAGTGCTGCTCCGGGCGTAGGATTCTCACGAGCCAATCGTTCTGTTCGCTCGTTCCATGAGTCTAAAACACGGTTTGCTTCAACTACTTCTGGATTGGATAAGGGAAGATCGTCGGGATTAGAAACCCCTTTTTCTACAAACTTCTTCAATACTTCAATGACCTGTTCGCGGTTGTAGTGTGGATTTTCGGGCGTAGGTTCGTTTTCACTCATATTAACTCCTCATAGTTACGATGTAATGATGTAATAAGGAAGCCAATCTTGGCTCATAATGTTTTTCTTTTATTATATTTATATTAAAGTAAGAAGAGATAATTGGGAACAAAAGAGTTTATGGTTTCAGAACTTGCACCAAAAGAACGTATAGTTTTCCCGCTCGATGTATCTACACTTGATGAGGCAAGAGAGCTTGTAGTTGCCCTAGCGCCATATGTAGGGGCTTTCAAGGTTGGTTATGAGTTGGGTTATAATGTCGGTTGGTATGAAGCCACTGAGATGATAACTAAAACTGGCGGCAAAGTATTCTTGGACACAAAGCTCAACGACATTCCTAATACTGTAGGCCAGGCTACTGCCGCACTTGCGAAGATGTCACCATGGGCAATCAATGTGCATGCTTCGGCAGGTATAGATGCGATGCGCGCGGCAGTAGATAATAAGGGCGACTCACTTATTCTGGCAGTCACTGTACTTACAGCAATCTCGCCTGAAGCTTGTGTGCATATATTTGGCGCTACTCCCGAGGAAAAAGTTGTGCAGCTAGCTCTTGATGCAGCTCAAGCAGGCACTGACGGTCTTATCTGTTCAGCCCAGGAGCTAAAACTCTTCCTTGGCCAAAAAAAGCTCTCTGGGTTTCTTAAGATGACACCCGGTATAAGACCAGCTTGGGCAGCCGCAAACGACCAAAAACGCATTATGACCCCAACTGATGCTATCCAAAGTGGTGTTGATTATCTTGTGATCGGCCGACCGATTAGACAAGCTCCTGTTGAGATTGGTTCACCAGCTGAAGCGGCCCAGAAGATAGCAGAAGAAATAGCCAATGCACTTAATAACACGTAGGAGGTAATATGTTAAGCCAGGAAGATAAAACAGAACTAGCACTTACACTGCACGAGATTGGTGTGGTTAAATTTGGAGAATTTACGTTTAAATCAGGCATTATCTCACCAATGTACTGTGACCATCGTATTCTGGTGTCTTATCCAAAGAAACTGAAATATGTGGCTAAACAATACACCAAGCTGCTTGAGGGATTAGAGTATGATCGTTTGGCTGGGATTCCATATGCCGCTATGCCAATTGCAGGAGCCGTTTCCCTTTTACTCGAACAACCCTGGATTTATCCACGTAAAGAAGCTAAAGACTATGGCACAAAGAAAGTTATTGAAGGAGAGTTTAAGCCAGGAGACAAAGTCGTGGTCCTAGATGACCTTATCACTAAAGGTGACTCAAAGATTGAAACACTTGAGCCATTTTTGGCTGCTGATTTAAAGGTGGCAGACTTTGTTGTTTTACTTGATTACGAAAAGGGTGGCCGTGAGATGCTCAAGAGAAAGGGCTACAATCTCCATGCCGCTATGTCCGTAAAAGACCTTGTTGAAGCCTTGCATCAGCAGAAAGCTATAGACGAAGAGATGTATGCAAAAGTCGCAAAGTTTTTATCTGATAACTAAAAGTTATTAGAGTAGTGTAACCCGGGAGCCTAGTTTTTAGTCAATAAGTCCATCCTGGCTGGGGTGGCCCTCCTTCGCTAAAGCTACGAAGGACAATTCACCCTTTCATATCTATGCCAACACATCAAACTGGCTTGCCAGTCCGAAGTCTTGACGTAGGATGGCTGGGGTGGCAGGATTCGAACCTGCGATCACGGGACCAAAACCCGTTGCCTTACCACTTGGCTACACCCCATCGTCATTCCGACTTTACGTCGGAACTCCTCTCGATTCAATAAA
>JAUYJX010000010.1 GCA_030699245.1 bacterium
ACAGATAAATTGGGAATACGAGCTAGCCGGGCCGCGCCCGGCAACACAACGCCGATTCTGGTTTGGGAACCAATCTTGTTTGTCATAGATACCTCCTACATTTAATTGTAGAAGTGGCGCTTATCTATGTGAACCTAGACAAACTGCAAATCAAAACTTTTTTGATTCTTATTGCAGCTCTATAGTAGCGCCGGCAGCCTCCAGAGCTTTCTTGGCCTGCTCAGCTTCTTCTTTTGGCACATTTTCTTTAACAGTCTTTGGGGCACCATCAACTAAGGCTTTGCTTTCAGCAAGGCCTAGTCCTGAAATCTCGCGAACAGCTTTAATTACTTCGATCTTCTTATCGCCAGGTTCACTTAAGGTAATTGTATAAGCGCTCTTTTCTTCAGCAGCCTCACCTTCTTCACCGCCAGCTATCGCAGCTACTCCTACTGCCGCCGGAGCAGCTGCTGATACTCCGAAGTGGTCCTCTAAGACCTTAACTAGCTCTGAGAGTTCCAGTACAGAAAGCTTTTCAATCTGTTCAACCAAATCTTTGAACTTGCCGCTTATCTTGGGTTTTTCTTCCTTTTTTTCTTTTTTTGCTTCAGTTTCTGGCTTTGGCTCTTCTTTCTTCTCTTCCTTGGTAACCGAAGTTTCCTTGATCTTAGCCTGCTCTTCATTTTCCTGTTTAATCTCTTCTATTTTTTCTTCTGCCATTTTTACTCCTTTTTAGTTAGCTTTTTTGTCCTTTAATTGCATTTAATGCATAAACCAGATTTCGTAAATTACCGCCCAGTACATTGACAAAGCCAGAAAGCGGTGCGGCAATAGTGCCGGTAACTTTGGCTAGCAGCTCTTCATGTGAAGGCAGACTTGCCAATTCTCTGATTCCGTTAGCGCTGAGTATTTTTGCTTCATTAGTAATTGCACTAATAATTTCCAATGACCCGTGTTCTTTGGCATAGGTTGCTATGATCTTAGCAGCAGTTATTTCGTCATCACCAAAAGCAATTGCCATTGGTCCGTCAAATATCTTGCTGTCAATACCGCTCAAATCCGTTTTTTTGATGGCTAATTTAATCAAAGTGTTTTTTACAACCTTATAGCTTATACCTGCTTCGCGTAATCTAGTGCGCAGCTCATTCATTTCTTCAGCGCTTAGCCCCCGGTAATCAGTCAAAACAGAAAGTTTCGCATTTTTAAATTCAGAGGCGATCTGGGAAACAATTTCTTCTTTTTTACTCTTTGATATAGCCATAAATAAAAAATCTTTGGGTTTACTTAACACCAAAGACAAATAAAAACTTTATACCTCGGCAGCTTTTTTAATTCCTTCGACAAGCTCAGGATCGCTGCTGTCTTTGGCAACTAAAAAATAATAGCAAATTCTTACTTAAGTGTCAATAAAAGGAAAAACCCCGGGGCAATAAGCCCCGGGGCCATTCTGAAATGAACACAGGTTAATCCATTCCAGAACTATTAGTTTTAGCAGCACGGGCTGCTCGTTTTATGGAAAGTCGGGTTTCAGCGGCTTCCCGCTCAAGGTTGTATTCCTGATAATCGACATAGCTCATACATTCGCCGATCACCGGGTCCACCTCGCACACTAGTTGATGCATTTGCTGGCCAATTCGCCGATAGCTGGGATGACCCTGCTGACTGGTCCTCAACTCCAGCATGAACATCAGTGCACGGGCATTGATTTCCATACTGACTCGCATTCGGTAAGCCAGGCAAACCGCATATTGCGCAGCCTCGGGGTGGTCTGACTCAAGTAGTTCATACAGGCTTCGAGATTTCTCCATGGCCTGCTGATAGAGCTCGAGCTGCTCCATGTCCTCGATGAACGGTGAAACCGTCCAACCAAAGTATGGTGTAACCTTACCCCAATCGATCGTCAACATACGATGCCGTTTCCAGTCTCGCATGATCCCGAAATCAATCAGCAAATTGAAGCTGTAACGGGCATGTTCGAACGCTCGGCCTGGCTTCCAACGTCGGTTTCCTTCTGAACTTCCGAGGCTACCACGCTTCCCGCAATAAGTGTGGATTAGCTCAGCACGTTCTTCGGGACTCATGGCTCGCGCTAGTTCGTCGCAATCGATCTGCATGCGTCCGAGAGTGTCAAACTCATACAGAATAGCGCCCGCAACTCGAACTTCGTTGTTTGGATCGGCATAAGCGAGATCTACAACATTTTCTGCCGGCAAGGTAATACTGGTTCCCGACAGCAACGGGTTCTCCTCTTCGATTTGCCTTACCAGCTGACGGGCCTGTTCACGTGTATCGCGAAAGTACTGGACCCATGGCACTCCTTTTACCGGATCATCGATCTGATTGAAGAATGCTGGTGCTGCATCAGGGTGACGCAATTCCTGCAGAGCCATTTGCCCGATTGTACGTGCTTCCGCAAGTTCCGAACTCAACAGGCGGCGCAGCATGTTAGCTGCTGCTTGTGCGCTACCAAAGAAACCAACATTACTGACAATTCCGGCTGGCAACATTGTGCGGATGGTATCGAAGGCCTTAGCTCGAATGGTTGTCCGATAAGCCCGATCATCACCGTCGAAATTCTCACGAGGGTTGAGTATCTCGAAACGTGCAACGGCGCGCTCGAACATCTGCTGGTACGAACCAAAGAGCTCATCCATAGTTCGAACGTACTCATCTGCATTCGGACCATCCAGGATTTCGGGGTCGCGGCGATAGCGAAAACGACCATCCGCCAACGGTACAGAATAATCAATATAACGTGTTGACTGTTCCAGATAGGCCGCCAATCGTCCCCACTCTATCTCGTTGATCACGATATTGCTAGATTGTTCGAACACCAGATGCACGCCGCCGAGTTGAGTAACTGATTCATCATCAAACTCGTCGAACACCCTATGATAAAGCTGTTCAGCTCGCTTGGTTGAGACTCTGCTGGCTTCTGATTTATCTCCGCTGAGTCCCTCGTAGAACTCATCCAGAAAAAGCCGACGTGTACTCTTGGTGGTACGTGAGTAACGTGCGAAAAGTGCTCCGCTCACCACCTGTGGTAGATTGATGATACAGAATACTGGACAATCCAAATTGGTGAAATAGCGGTTCAGAATGGCAGTTTCGTCCTCCGTCCACTCCTCCACCACGTAGGTTGACCATTCATTTCCTTGAGTTGTCATTTCCCTACCTCCTCTATCATAGGCTCAATGTGAGCCCACACGGACCGTTCAACTTCTTCTATAGAAAGTGAGCCATCCAAAAGCATGACCTCATCAAGCTCTTCTGCCCACTTTCGATATGACTTGTTAACCAAGCGTCGTTCCTGTTCGCCAATCGACTCAAATCGATCACTCTGCCCACCACGTTGTGCCAGTCTTTGTTGGGATTGCTCATAGCTAATGTCCAGAACGAGGGTGATATCAGCTATGGCAACTTGGCTGGCTAACTGGCAAGCTCCAAGAAACTGAGTGATCTTGTCAGGCTTATCGGGTTCGAGCAAACCACGCATTTCGCCCTGATACACATAGGTACTTAAAGAACTACGGTCAGAAAGCACCCAGCTTCCCTGCTCCAGGAGCGGTTTCACCACCAATTCCAGAACCTGTGCCCGAGCCATCAGAAAACCAAATAGCTCACCGAGTGGAGTAATGGCGGATTCACTAAACTTCAGGATTTCCCTGAGCTGTTCAGCAATTGGATCGCCACCAGGTTCTCGCACGATTTCACACGTGATTCCTTCTCGAACAAGTCGTTTTAACAAACGCTTGACTTGCTCGCCCTTACCAGCTCCTTCATCACCTTCGAGGACAATATAGCGTCCACGATTAGACATAACATTCACCTTTCAAGGTAAACTTGCCGCCTCTAGTCTCAAAAATTATAGCATATAAAAAACTAGATTACTTTTTATATTATGTGGTTTATAAATTAACCCCTTTTGCGTTCGTAGAGTTTTGGGAGCATCTGTTCTGGTACCCAATTTTTAGTCAGTTGGCGTAGCTCAGTTCCTTTTTGATAACGACCCTCTAAACCATAGTGACGATCACTTTGTCCGGCATGGAAAAAAATAATCTGTCCAACACATTCTCCTACTGGTATGGGTACATGGATTTTGTTCTTATTACGAACTTCCATCGTCCAACGATTAAAATAGCCGATATCTCCCCAACCGGCATCATCGCAGGTTGAAATATTAACTCTACCTATTGAAGAACGAGCGTGCATCATGGTTGTAGCATGATGCACCGCTCCAATAAATTCTTGGGTGTGGCTTAAAATACATTCACCTGGTTTTAACACAATAATTTTCTGTTTTGCGGGAATATTTTTCCAAAGTTTGCCACCTCGGTGTTCTTCACACCATTCTTTATTGGTCACAGCGCGTAATGGTCCTTTATAGTACCGCTCGACATCTTTCTTATCATAGGGATTAAAATCTGTTTGAAAGTCATCAGCCTGACAAACATAAAACTGCTCACCAAGTGTCACATCATAGCTACTGGTATTTAATTGACTATCATGGAATGGTGAAATAATAATCTGCCCATTCTTGAGAGCTTCTCGTATCTCGTGATCTGAAAATACTCCTGTTTTCATCTGTTGGTGTATCATCTTTTAATACTAACAAACCTTAATTGAATTACCAAATACGCTTTTTATAACAGTATAGCTGGCCACCCTCTTAAATTGAAGGGTGGCCAGCCAAATTGACCGATTTTGCTGCGTTTAGTGAGGCAAGAATAGTTAATACCTGCTTCACTGCCGGGCTTTCTGGGTCCAAACCATGCTGCTGTCGATCGCGCATCCTAAAGGCAATTGATCCTAAGGGTGCTTTCTGACCCAAGTCCACCGAATAAACATTGGCGATCACCGGGATACTTCGTTCAGCCATATAGGCTTCCCATTCCTCGATAAATTGCGGGTGTTTACGTGTAGCGTCCTCTGGAAGTGGGCGGCGATTAACAAGAATTGAATAGTCGGCATCTGCCACCATCAGATCCATATTGGGATTACTAAGTTTGCCGGGAAGATCGCCTATTACTAATTCACTTGGATCGCTTGCAAATTCATCAACACGACGCTCTATTGTTTGTAACCATGCATGTCTTTTCTTCTTCCTCTTATCCCATGGTTTATGGCCCAATAGACAGGCATGAGTATCAGAGTAAACATCAATTTCGTGTAATCCGACATCCCAACCATCGGATTGCGCTCACTTATATAGCGAACACGAAAAAACACTCTTGTTAGCTCCACGAACTCCACCCACAACAATATGGGTCGACATTTACTGCCTCCTGATGGTCAAGTATCTACCTCTGTCGGTCTCAATTATTATAGCACGAGCAAAAACCGATACAATGTTAGTAATTTAACTGTTATAATTAAATTATGAGCAGTAGACCAGT
Organism: bacterium; assembly: GCA_030699245.1. Classification (GTDB taxonomy): domain Bacteria; phylum Patescibacteriota; class Saccharimonadia; order CAILAD01; family JAUYJX01; genus JAUYJX01. The sequence continues at coordinate 5,376 of JAUYJX010000010.1, forward strand.
TGTGCTAGTAGATATAGATGATACGTTAGCTGACACCCAGGTTAAGATGTTGGAATATGTGAATAGAAACGGCGATAAAACTTATCAATACCACAAACTGACACGCGAATTTAGAGACGGCAAGATAGCCGATTATGAAAAGTTAGTTCAAGAATATTTGAGTCGCCCGGATCTTGTAGAGGAAATTTTGCCGTATGATAATACACTCGAAGCTATGCAGAGATTAGAAACGGGTGGCTATGAAATCCATATTGTTTCTACCCGCAAGGAGCCTTTACATAACTCAACTATCAAATGGCTAAGTCGTCACGGTTTTGATCAACACATAAAAAAGGTTCATCCTCGTCCTTCAGAAAAGATAGGACACAAATTCAAACAAGATACGGCTAATTTGGTAAATGCAGTAGCGGCCTTCGATGACACGCTAAGAGTAGTTATAGCAATGGCTGAAATAGTTCCTGTTGTTTATTTAATAGATAAACCTTGGAACCAAGGTAAGCTTCCTAGAAACATTGTTAGGGTTTCAAGTTTTGTTGAAGCTGTTGACTTATTTTTAGTTTAGAACTTTAGAGCATTTGCCACATCAACCTTAACCGATGGACTCATTGTTGAACTTAAGTAAATTGATTTGATATAAGTGGTCTTAATGGTTGACGGTCTTGCTTGTGAAACTGCTTTGAGTAAAGCTCTGGCGTTAGCCAGTAAATCACTAGCTTTAAAACTCTTTTTACCGATCAATAAATGTAAAATGCCATATGAATCGTTACGAAATTCTATCCTACCAGACTTGATTTCTTTGACAATTTTTACTGGATCAACCGTAACGGTGCCGCTCTTGGGTGAAGGCATCAGCCCTTTTGGTCCCAAAACCTTAGCATAACGACCAAGCTTAACCATTTGCTCGGGAGTAGAAACTAAAACATCAAAATCAAGTTTGGCTTTAGAAATAGCTGTCAGCAAATCACCTTCATCGCAGATGTCAGCCCCTGCGGCTTTTAAGTCTTTGGTTAACTTCTCGTTAGCTAATACTGCTACTTTGACTTTTTTACCAATGCCTTCCGGCATAATTACACTGCCGCGAATGTTCTGATCAGCCTGCTTTGGATTAATGCCAAGATTGATGTGTATTTCTAAACTAGCATCAAATTTTACATTACTTAGCTTCTTTATCATCCCGATAGCTTCGGACAAATCGTAATATTTTTGTCTATCGATTTCTTTTAGCGCCTGGCGATAAGATTTGGAATGTGCTTTGAGTAGATTTTTAACGGTAATGACCTTTTTTTTCGACTGTTCAGGTGGCGCTAAAGTTTTGCGCTGCTGCTTGATTTCTTTTTCTTTGATTTTGGCAATGGCTTTTTTTGATCTTTTACCGGCTTTGGCTAGTGGCGTTTTTTTTGGTTTGGTTTCTGGTTTAACGGTTTTTTTCTCGGGTTTTTCTAGTTTCTTTTTTTCAATCTTTTTCTCTGATTCCTTTACCTTATTGATTTTGACTTCATCTTTTTTTGCCATCTTGACTCCTTCGTGGTACTGGCCCCACAACTAATGTGTCCCACTTTAAACTGTTATTCTACTTCTATGCCCATTGACCGGGCTGTACCGGCAATAATTTTCTTAGCAGCTTCAATATCATTGGCATTCAAATCTTTCATCTTAACCTTGGCTATCTCGGCTAACTGCGCTGGAGTTAATTTACCAACCTTTTCTTTATTTGGCACACCCGAACCCTTCTCTATCTTTAGAGCTTTTCTAATAAGACTGGTGGTCGGCTCGGATTTAATGATAAAAGTAAATGATTTATCTTCATAAATAGTGATTATTGTCGGAGTTGGCACACCTTTTAAATCCTTGGTCTGCTCATTAAAGGTGTTAATAAAATCCATCATATTCACACCGTGTTGACCTAATGTAGAGCCAACCGGGGGAGCAGGAGTAGCACCGCCTGCAGGGATTACTAATTTTAATTTTGCTATTACTTTTTTGCCTTTACTCATTTTAAACCTTCTTAACCTGCAGGCTATCCAGTTCTACTGGGGTTTCGCGTCCAAACATATTAACTAGCACTTTGATTTTACCCTTATTTTCATCAATTTCATTGACATTGCCATCAAAGCCTTTGAACGGACCGTCATTGATATGCACTAGTTCGCCGACTTTAAAATCGATTTTGTATTTCGGCTCTTCAACACCCATACGTTTTTGCAGAGATTTAATCTCTGCTTCACTAATCGGCGAAGGGGTGACGCCCGAACCGACAAATCCGGTTACATTCGGTGTATTTCGTACAATATACCAGGAGTCTTCGGTAACGATCATCTCAATCAATATATAGCCTGGAAAAATTTTGCGCTCCACAATCCGCCTTTTACCATTTTTAATTTCAATTTGTTTTTCTTTCGGCACGATGACATTGAAAATCTTATCTGACATATCCAGTGATTCGATGCGTTGTTTTAAATTTTCTGCAACCATATCTTCATAACCCGAGTAGGTGTGAATAACGTACCAATCTTTTTGTAATTCTTTTTTATCCATTTTTAGCTTACTTTAAATATTACCTGCTGTAAGATTGTTTGGAAAAGATACCCGAAAGCACTAACAATAGCAGCTAGTATTAGCGAAAAAATAATCACCATAATTGTTAACTTAAAAGCTTGCCGGGGCGTTGGCCAAATAACCTTTTTGAGCTCCTCAATCGAGGATTTAATATAATTCACTAATTTATTCATCTAGAAAACTATTGAACAATCTAAAAAAGCCTTCTAACCGGCTCTTTATTTAAAATTGTACCTGTTAGATATGAAAAAGTCAATTATTTAAGCCTGGGAATCAGTTCATCGGTATTAGGTAAAGTTAAATGATTATAGAGATTCTTAATTTCTGTGGTGATTCTCTGCTGGTTTTGATAAAATATCAAGCCATAAGCCAGCAAAAGTAAAAGAGCTATGGCGGTCATGAAAATCAAATTAGCTCTTGAGGGTTTTGGAGGATTATCAAAAGTTAAGTACTCAGATACTTTCTTTGACCTGCTATTTATTACTAACTCATGATAAACACTGGACCAAAATACCAGAGACCAACTGCTTATAAGTGTTAAGAGAATTATTACCAATATTGCACCTATTGTTGTAGTTATTATACGTGTCGCCAAGTGAAAATGAGTACTTAGGTATAAAACTTCTCCATAGCCTAGGGCTAACACACCGGCAAATACAACTGCACAAATAAAAAGCCAAAAAACACCAACCGGTATTAGTTTTAAATAATTTCTAAAAACCAGGCCATAACTTTTTAGTTGAATCCAGCTAATCTTTTTATCTGTTACCGATAAAATCGCCCGCTGCATTGGCTTAGCGAAAATAACTGCTAGAACCAAGAACAGATTAATTATCAAAGCCAGATTCAAAATTAATGATTGAAATGCCACTATATAAGTATTGGTGCTTTTGAGTACAAGCTTAAAGACAATATAATCAACCGCGATAAGTAAACTAATCCAGAAAATATTTACTACAAAGTTGATCCAGGTTTTGAAGATAAAATCTATACCGTGGCTTAATAGTGTTTTAGTATTTGCGCTTCTATGATCTATTTCCTTGATATGAATGGCCATAGAAACTTGACCGGTAATATTATTAACTATACTGCTGATTATTAGCAAAACCAAAAGTAGCCCGCCTATAATGCCCACTGCCGTTAAATCAATGCTACTAAGTACATGTCTAAAATATAAAATTATTTCATTTGCAGAAAATTTTGAAATTTTAATAATAAAAACTAGGCTTAAAGGTATGCCTATAGCGAAAAGCAGTTTGAAGCTAAGTAAGACTCTAAGTAATGACAGTCTAATAATTTGGGGATTTATTTTTTTTATAAAAGGACTGATAAAAACCTTTGAAAAACTGCCCTGGGGCAAAGATTTGGCTTTCGTCTGAGAAACAGGCAAAGACGGATGGGATATATTTTTCTCTTCTTTTAGATGAGGCTTAGCTTGAGAGAGCCGTTTTGCCGACATATCTTCTTTTGGCTCAGTAACTTCACCTGCCTTATCTTTTTTAGATTCTAACCTCAACTGATGTTTTGGAGGCTTATTTAATTCAAGTGGTTTTTTGGTTTTTCTCTTGAGCACAATACTGTCAACATTTGCTACCAGCTTTCTTTTTTTCACAAACCCAGCAGAAGACGTGGTAATTTTCGGCACCGTTTCGTTTGGTTTAACCTTTTTTATAGGTTGTCCATTGTCCAAATTATAAACAGTACCATCAATAATTATTGTACGATCTTTTCTTGGCAAGATTTTAGACCTCTTTAGTTTTAGCTTAGCTTTTTGGCTTATAATATTATAACTTTTTTAACCTCAAACCAAAACTATTTTATTAAGCTGACATTTAATGACTGTAATTTTATTTGCATCAATGTTAATATTTGATAGCTATCTACTATCTTTATTGATAGTCGGATATTTTTAATGAAAAAAACCAGGCTAAGACTACTTGAGGTTATTAAAACCAGCCGTCCCTTCTTGTGGATAATTACTGGCTTTGCTTTTGCTGCTGGCTATTTATTATCAGCAAAAGGGATAGGTTTAGAATTTTTTATTTCTACCCTGTATTTTTTAATACCCTATAATCTTTTGCTGTATGGTATTAATGATATTTTTGACTTAAAGTCAGATATTAAAAACCCTCGCAAAGTTTCTGTAGAAAATAGTCCTGCCGGCAAACAAAAGTATCGATATCTACTGGACTGGATTATTTTATTAAATCTGCCATTTGTTGTTTATTTACTGATAATCGGGGATATTAAGTCAAAGATTATCTTTGCCACACTAATCTTTCTCGTGATTGCTTATAGCTACAAAGGCCTAAGATTTAAAGAAATACCTTTTATTGACTCAATTACCTCTTCACTACATTTTGTAGGACCATTTATTCTGGGATTAAGTCTGTCGAATTCGATTAACTTTTATTGGCCAATAATTATTAGTTTTTTCTTTTGGGGCATTGCTAGCCACACCTTCAAGGCAATCCAGGATATTATCTCCGATAGAGCTTCTGATATTAATTCCATTGCCGTCTCTTTAGGAGCCAAGGGAGCGATGTATCTGAGTTTTTTCCTTTATTGCCTTTCCTCTTTAATAATTTTAATCGCTTATTGGCCGCTAGGAATTATTCCTGCATTACTAATTGGAGTTTATCCGCTTAATATCAGCTTTTTTTTAAAATACAAAAGTGATGCACAGAGTAATAAATTCATCCGTGGTTGGAAAAATTTTCTGTGGCTTAATTTGAGTACTTTTTTTTGGTTAAGTTTATATATTTTCCTAATTATTGACCCGCTTGGTTTTGGGACTATCAATGTATTTATGCTTGGAGAAATTTTGATATTTATTTTTATTTTACAGTTTTTGCTAATTATCTATAACTTTTGGGGACTCAAAAAACCTAAATTAAATTTTAAATTAGCTGAGTGGCCGAAGATTACCATTTTAATACATGCCTATAATCAAGCCCAGCATATTTCTTCCACTTTACTGGCAGCATTAGGCCAGCATTATCCGAATTTTGAAATTATTTTCACTGATTTAAACTCTGCTGATAATACATTAAAAATTGTTGAAAATTATCAGGACCCTAAACTTAAAATAGTAACAATTGACAAGAAAAAGTCACATTGGTCACAAAACGCTTGGGCTAATCAGCAAATGCTTGAACAGGCTAAATCAGATATTGTGGTTATACTGTCTGCTGATACGGTAATGATGCCTAATACGCTCACAGCAATTGCCGGCCTGATAACAGATCAAAAATTAGATGTTATATCGCTTTTACCGGCCGATCAAAATAGCACATTATCGCAACGTTTTATTTTAAGCCAAAACCGATTCTTTCTACTGGGCACTTATCCGGCAGCATATTTGAATAATAAGAGACGCGATTTTGCCTTAGCCACAAGAAGCATAATAGCCTTCCATAAGACTAGAACCCAAATTTTCAATAATTTTGAATCGGCTAAAAAAAGTTTATTAGAAAATTTGGACTTTATGGTCAATGCAAAAAAATATCGGTTAAAAACTGCTTTTTATTTAGCTAGTGATTTGGCTACAAATCATGATAATGCATCATTAAAATCAATATTTTTACAAAATTATCAAAACTACTATCCTATTCTAAAATTTAATATGCCGCTAACTGTTAATATAGTAATTGGCGGTTTTTTAGTTTTCTCTTTACCTTTATTCTTATTAATTGATCAAATTATCCGTTTCGATATAACGAATATAATTATCCTTTCAACGGTTTTGTTAATTGGACTTATAAATCGAATATTAATCGCTATTCAGGGAAAACAGAGTTTGCTGTCAACTCTGTTTTATCCCATTACCATACCATTAACCTTGATTCTGATATTTATTTCCATGCTTAATTATGAACTGTTAAAACCGCGCTGGCATGAAAGAACAGAAGTTCATACAATCTAAGATTTAAAAGTCTGTTTCTTATCAATATTTATTGGTATTTCAATATAAAAAGTGCTGCCTTTTCTAAATTTACTTTTCATCCAAAGTTGGGCCCCAATTCGCTCGGCTTGTTTTTTGCAAATATACAGTCCCATACCAGTACCCTTAACTTTCTGTGCCTCCTCGTCATCAGAGCGGAAAGCTTTTTCAAAAAGCTGTTTTTGGTCCTCATTACTTATACCAATCCCCTGATCACTGATACTAAACTCTACTCCCTTTTTGATTTTTGGCGAAGGTTTGGCTTTTAGTGTTACAATTTTTCCCTTGCCGCTATATTTTATGGCGTTTGTTAGAAAATTAACAATTATTTCCTTTAGTCTCTGTCTGCTGGTCTTAAGTTCAGGCAAATTATCATTAACTTCAGTTTCAATTTTAATATCACTATGTGCGGTTTTAACTGCAAAATCTTTTTGTAATTCACCAACTAGTTCTTTTGGTTTAACAATGCTAATCTCAATGTCCAGTAAACTTTTTTGGGCTTGCGATAAGCTAGTTAAATCTTGTAGTAAATTAGACAAATAAATTAAGTTTTGCCGGGCATTGGCCAGTAACTTTTGAGCTTTTTCGGGTATCTCGGCAAAGCCTGGCATCATGGCAGTCGAAAGATCTCCCTCTACTACTGCGATTGGTACACGCAACTCATGAGAGATAATTGAAATAAATTCGTCTTTTTGAACTTCGAGTGTTTTTTGTTTGCTGATATTGCGAACTAACGCTAATGCACCGACCTTTATCGTTCCGTCGGTAATAGGGGTAATATTTACATACAGATCAATTCTCTCTTTATCTTTATCTAAAATCAGATCATCACGAATTACTACTCTAGAATTTTTAAGCACTTCTTTTACGGGATACTGCTTTTGTCCATCTTTATCTACTAGTGGCAAAATTTTGTCAAATGACTGATCGAATATACCTTCATGAACATCAAGTAAGTCCAGTGTCGCAGCATTATAAAAAGTTATCTTACCGCGACGATTGATTACTATGACCGCTTCTCCAAGACTATTGATTAGTGTAGAAAATTTAGCCTGTTCTTTCTTTAGTTTTTCTTCGGTATCTAAAATTTTTTTAAGATGTTCATCCTGCATAATTCTTATCTTAACACTTTAATCTTTATTTTTCGATTTCGCTAAAAACAAGCCAGCAATAAATAAACCGGCAGCAATTATTAGCATTAAAATTGAGTAATTCTTAATTTCGTCAAAAAATAATTTTGATAAATTAATCATTAGAGCCGAGGAGATTTGATCTTTATTTTTTATGGATAATGTCATCGGCATATCGTAATTTTTTATAAAAATCTGGAAAATAAAATAAGCAATTAAGCCCAGTATTCCAGTCAGGATAAAAGAGGCAGCAGCCAGATTAAACTTCTTTTTGCCTCGTCTTATATTGAAAAAGAAAAGTAGAAAAACCGTTCCTACTGAAAATAATATTAATGGAGAAACTGCCCTATTAGTTAGTTGATAATAAGCTTTTAGCTGATTAAACTTTTGAATTTCCTCCGAATTTTTTTGCCCTCCATCTAAAGCTAATATATTAATGGAGTCGGGGAAAGATTTGGTAATTTCAAACTTAACTTTTGCTGCTTTATCTTCCCCTAAGGTCTTATCAGCTTTTTCGACCATATTAATTCGAACTATTTCAGTGTCTGCCTTTAAGCTGAAATCATTACCAATAGGATTTTTAAGCCAGTTAGTCATCTGTGCAATTATTGGTTCGACAGTTTTTCTGATAGATAAAGGACTAATCGCGCTAATAATTTTGTCCAAATCGTCTTTTGATAAGTAACTGATGTTTTTAGTTAAATCATTAGATAAATTATTTTTTACTTCTTGGCTGACTAAGCTGTATATCCCGGATTTATCTAGAGCATCACTAAAGTTTTTTTCAGAATCAAATAACCTTGTAAAACTAAAACAAATGCCTAAAGTGATTAACGTTAAGGTTAAGGTAAAAAATAAAAATTTGTTTATAAAATTCATCTAAAGCTAATTATAGTAATCTATCGCTAATTTTCGAAGCAATTTGTCGCTTAGCCATCTGATATTGTATAAAGCCAAAGACCAGTGAGACTGCCAAAACAAAAACTAAACTTAAAAAATTTAGACTAACGAAACCGAAGAAATTAGCAAATTTATAATTGTTTATCAAAATCATCAGTATTGTAAATATAATTACAAAACCTCCCAAAATCGTTCTGGTTTGTGCTGGATTTTTTTCAACATTTAGTGCTTTGGGTGCAACTAAAATCACTATTAACCCAAGTGCAATAAGAGTTAAAACTACCGACATATTAGCTTGCAAAAGGTCATTTGGTGATAAATATTCGAAGCTTAAGATAAAAATTATCACTGCACCAACGGCAGTAACGAAACCGTTAGAAATTGCAAACGGCAAAACTCTTTTGAAAAAGCTCTTATCACTTATAGTCCTTTTTCTGGTACGTGGCCAACCAGCCCAAAGTATTATTGGAAAACCGATTGTTAAATAATTGATAACCGTTAAGTTTCTGGGAAGTAGCGGGTAAGAAAAACCTAATAATGAAATGATTGCAAAAATAGTCAGCCCATAAGTTACTTTATTGAAAAACAGACAAGCGACCATTTCAATTGTTGTGATAATGCTATCTGACAGCTTAACTCCTTTGGGCAAGGCAGAGAAACTATTATTTATTAATACAATGTCTGCGATTTGACGTGTTGCACTGCTGCCGTCAAACATTGCAATGCCCAAATCGGCTTTTTTAATTGCCAGGGCATCATTAGCACCATCACCAATCATAGCTGTAAAACCATTTACCTTAAAAGCTTCTATTAATTTTTCTTTTTGCTGCGGGCTTACCCTGGCAAATAGACTAAAATTAGGAGCATTTTTCAGATAGTCTTCCTTACGCCAAGCTTTTAACTGCGACCCTTCGATTACTTTATTTAAATTACTGATTCCTGCTTTCTTGGCAATTGCTAGGACGGTCTGCAGATTATCGCCAGAAATTATACGCAATAAAACATTTCTCTTGCGAAAATATTCAACTATTTTATTCGTTCCTGGTTTTAATGGATTTATCAAGCTTATCAAGCCTAAGGGTTTAATTTTGCTATTGGCAAGAGAAAAACTATTTAAGTCAGTGCTCAAATTATCTATCTCCCCCACACCGATTACCCTCTTAGCCTCTAAACTATAATCTTTTATTTTATCTTTTAGACTTTGTCCAGCTTTTGCAAAAACTATATCTGCGCCACCGACAATAATCTGATGAGTTTTTCTTTTAAACTCAAAACAGACTAGTCCATATTTTTTATCTAAAGAGAATGGCTTAACGTTAATAATTTTGCCATAAAATGTATGATCTAATGATTCATCTATGGCCTTAATTGTTTCAGTAGTTAAACCACTAGCTTTAATATAAGCAATAAGTGCTGTTTTTAGAAAACCTAAATTTGTATTTAAATTTTCAATATTATCTAAAACAGGTTTGTTCCCAGTTAAGGTACCGGTTTTATCTACGCACAAATTTACTATATGACCTAAATTTTCGATAGCATTTATTTCTTGTAATAAAACTTTTCCCTTGAGCATTTTAACTGCTCCATAAACAAAAAGCAGGGTTGTTGCCAGCACTAAACCTTCGGGAACAATTGAACCGGCAAAGCTAGCTATCTGTTTGATCACAAAAGGAGCATCTAGGTTTAAAATTACTCCTCTAATTACTATCAAACTTGCAAAAAGCAACAAAATTATACTCATAATTTCAATAAAATGTGACAGGGATTTTTGAATAGGACTGAAGCTTAAATTATAATGTTTAATCTTATCCGTCATATGGGTAATATAACTGTCTTTGACGGTTTTTCGTGCCAGAACAATTGCTGAACCCGACATCACTATACTACCGCCAAATAATTTTGTTTTCGGTTCTTTGATAATATTATTTGATTCACCGCTAAGTAGTGCTTCATTAACCTCCATACCATTAGTAGTTAAAACGATACTATCAACCGGCACTTGATCGCCCAGATTTAGTTCGTAGTGATCGCCGATTTTAATTTTATCTATATTAATTAGAACTTTTTGCCCGTTTTTTATCACATTAACCTTCTGAACAGTTAATGCTTGTAGTTTCTCTAAGGCCAGTTTAGCCCTTAGTTCCTGCACAATACCAATAATCACATTTAGCGCGATAACACTGCCGATAAATAAAGCCTCTTGTATGTCGCCAAAAATTACCAGCAGTGCAACAATTACGCCGATTAGGATAGTAATCAGTGAAAAAAGATTTCTGACAATTATTGGCCCTAAATCTTTAATAATATTGAAAAACTTGTTAGCTTTCATTTTTTTTCTTAAAATCCAGAACATTAGATAAAATGCAATAACGATTTCCAGCTTTAGAGTGACTATCACCTAAAATTTTGCCATCATCAAAAAGATGGCCTAAATGCTGGCCGCATTTGGCACATAATACTTCTGTTCTAGCCACGCCAAGAGAATAGTCTGGGCGTGTTTTTATTGCTCCTGCAGTTGCATCACGAAAACTGGGCCATGCAGTGGTAGATTTGAATTTATCACTTGAACAAATTAGTGGACTGCCACACTTACCACATTTATAAACACCGTTTTGCCAAAAATTTGTGTATTTTTCCTCCATCTTAGCCGACAGAGCCAAAGCTTGAAACAACTAGAAAAATTATAGCGGTAATTAAAAGCAAGGTCGGGACTATGGTAGTCAATGGATGATGGGTAGTATTGTTTTTACGTCTTACTCGATGTGTATTAATATAAATTATTGTCAGTATCAGCAGTATAATAGCAATAATTTTAGCTCCCCAACCTAAGGTTTTGTTTACTGATAAAATCGGCGGTAAAAGTGAGTAGTTTTTTGCCTGCGGAGTGGATTCATTGCTGCTAGCTTGTGTCCCAGCTACTTGCTCACTTGTATTTTGCAAGCTGTTATTTGCTTGTTGCTCATTAGTACCAATAGAGGCAGCAGTAGCTATATTTTCTGCACCCTGTGGTTGCCCGTAAAAAGCAACGACTAAAGTTATGTCTTTGCCATCCATCTTGCCATTAACCACAGCCATACCGATATCAGTGTATTTGGGATTTAAAATATTAGCTTTATGCCCAGAACTTGTCATCCAGCCCGACATTACACCAGAAGAAGTGCTAAAATTACGTGCTAAATTTTCACCTGCGAAATTGTATTTATAGCCGCTTTTTTGAAAGAAATTCCAGGGTGAAGAGCCCTCCGGCGAATAATGCGACCAATAATTTTTAGCCAGCATATCAGTCGCTTTAGCCTTAGCTGCCTTGCTTAATGTAGTATTGATATTAAGTGGTGCAATACCAGCTTTAGCTCTTTCATTATTTGTTAATTTAGTAAGTGAATTTTCATCAATATTATTAGATAATCCCAGTACAGAAAATTTGCCGGTAACAGCAAAATTAAAAATTACTTGTACTAGTAAGATCAGTACAGCAATGGTAATCAGACCATAGGGTCTGATTATATGCGGATGATGATTATTGTGCCTAGATGGCACAAACCAGTGTCTGATTTTTTTGGTCAAGCTCACAATAATCTAATTATCATCAATTAGATATAAACTAGCAAGACTCTTTAAGTGTTTTTACTGATGTCTTTTTTGGCGTCGAGCGATCAGCCAGATGATTAGCACTAATGCTGCTAGGCCAATAAGTGACCACCACAGCCAGTTGAGTGAATTAAATAGATTAGAAGTCTGCGCACTTTTAACTTCACCGTTTTTGTCTTTGTCGCTAGATTTATTAGAATCACTATCAGCTTTACTGGTATTTTCTGCTAATACTTGAGCTGATTGACTGTCTGTACCTTCAGACTGCTGACCAAAGCCAAAGGCGCTATTACCTGAAGTGTTACCAGTACCGCCACTGTTTCCTCCTGGGTTGCCACCACTGTTAACACTGGTAATAAAGTTTAAGATTGCATTATTGGTTATTGAACTAGGAGTCAAAAAGTTACCGAAAGCAAATGCGTTATCAGCAGTTACGGCAACTCTTGCAAGTTCTGTACCAGGGACGGTAGTAATATCAATTATTGAAACTGAATCATCAACTGAATTAGATACATAAGCACGGGTGCCAGCAGAGTTTAGGGCTATACCGACTGGGCCATTACCGACAGTGATAGTATCAATGACTGTATTATAGGTTGGGCCTGGAACAGTATCAATAACTGAAACGGTATTGCCGGCCCCTCCCCAAAAAGAGTTAGCATAGTTAGTTACATAAGCCCGAGTACCTGCTGAGTTGATAGCGATACCTACTGGACCGTTCCCTACACCAATGACAGTACCAATTACTGTATTATAATTTGGACTTGAAGAGTCAGTATCAATAACTGAAACGGTATTGCCAACACTTCCACCAATACCATCATAGAAGTTAGTCACATAAGCTCGAGTGCCAGCTGGGTTGATAGCGATGCCTGCCGGACCATTGTTGGTGTATCCATCAACAGCACCAATTGTACCTACTACTGTATTATAGGTTGGGCTTAAAGGATCAGTATCAATGACTGAAATTGTCCCACTGCCGCCAGCATTAAAATTTGTAACATAGGCGCGGTTAGCAGCTGGATTTAAAGCGATACCGGCCGGACCATTACCAACAGTAATCGGACTGCCAACCGGTAATTCTGTAACAGTATTAACAACTATTACAGAATCATTAGCTAGATCACCTAAGGGACCGAAATTTGCTACATAGCCGATAGTCCCAGAAGGGTTCAAGGTTATTCCAGTTAAAGAAGTACCGCCTGTAGAAATAGTGCCAACTACCTGATCGGTAGCCGTATTAACTACAGAGACATTCCCATTATCAAAATTTGTAATATAAGCTCTATTTTGGGTAGGGTGAGTAGCTATACCAAATGGTTGTGATAAAAGTGGGGTTACTATATTTGTTTCTACTGAAACAGGAATACTGGTAGTATCAACTACTGAAGCATTATCGCTGCTGTTTCCTAGTATATAACCAAAAGGACCGCCGGTGACTTTAGCCTCAAATGTATGATTACCGTTAGCAAGAGATGGAGTAGTATATGTCCAGTTACCACTGCCATTAGCTAATACTGCTACAGGAGCGCCACCATCAATTGACAGATTAACTGTATAATTCGGAGAAGTAGTGCCATTTATAGTAGTAGAACCAGTAGTAATAGTGCTGCCGCTAGCTGGAGTGGTAATAGTTATTGGTACACCAGCATTAGCTAAAACAGGTGCAGCTAAATAAGCAAATAAACTTAAGCTCAAAATTACATTAAAAACTTTTTTGAAAAAATTGTTGCTAGACATTTTACCTCTTTATATTATCACTTTAAAAAAAATTACCCTGTAATAATTATTACAACTGATGTGTAAATATTATTCCCCCTTTTGTTTTTAAGCAATAGTTTTTTAAATTAATAGAATCTCTCTATTATGCACAATATCCCTAAGTTTGTCAATACTTTTTTCAAGTTTATTAATTATTAATTTTTTTGCATGAACCTGCATTTTCCTACTTTAATTTTATTAAAGTAGCATTGGGCCATTTTGGCAAATCGTAAAATATTTTGGGGTTTTGATGTTTATTTATCACCCCGATCATTCGCCCTACCCCTGCATGGCTAACCATTAAAATATTTTTCTTTGAGTTTTTGTATTGATTAAGAAAACTTTTTATGCGATCTTTAAATTTATAAGGATCTTCAGCTCCCTTTGTAGAAATCAGCTTCGCAGAGGTAGTGCCTTTTTCTGGTTTATCAGCCATTTCACCTACTTCATACTCTGCGATACGTTTGTCATACTCGATTTTTTTTTGATCAAAGCCGATTTTATCGACAATTATGATGGCGGTTTCTTTAGTGCGGGTCAAAGGAGATACAATGATATGATCAAATTTAATGTTTTCTTTTAGGATTTCGCCAGCAGCTTCTTCTACCTGCATTCTACCTTTTTTTGTTAGATGGACGTTATCACGAGCAAGAACACCTTTTTCATTAGCTTCGCTTTCACCGTGTCGGATAAAATAAATCATTGACTCCTATTATAGCAAAACTATTTTGCATAGCGTCTACCCTATCTAGATCTAGAAAATATATTGAGCATGACTTATAATTGTTATGTAAAGAATAAGTTAAATGAAAGAAGAAAAAACTTCTCCTAAAACATCAATCAAAAAGCCAGAAAAAAATCATTCTGTAATATGGTTTGGTGTTATTATCGTTATTTTGTTAATTGCCGGTAGTAGCTTATTTCTCTGGCAGATGAAAAACTATAATAATCAAAGAAATAAGCTGGAAAATGAAAAGAAAGAATTACAAAAGAAGGTTGATGATCTAGCGAAGCAGCTGAAAGATAAAAGTAAAGAACTAGAAGACGCTAAAAAATCCAGCACTCCATCAAAGGTAACGATTCCCCAAAACTTGAAAGATAATATCGAAGCAGCACTTAATACCAAAAACACCGCTGCGCTAGAGGGTTATATGGCAAGTTCTGTAAATGTTGTAGTGGCAGCATCCGAAAAAGCTGGACCGCGAACTCCTGCCCAAGCTGTTAGTGATCTGGATTATTTAAACTCGGCAACCTCACCATGGAACTTTAATTTACCGCAAACAACACTCACGGCATATAAAAACAGTTTTTACGGACAATACTTTGGTGATAATACAGTTGTCGGGCAGTCAACCAATAAATACGTAGCTTCATTTGGTATAGATGCCAACGTAAAAATCAATGTGATATTTATGGCAGTCAATGCTGATCTACTGCAATAAGATTTCTTGTTATTAATATTACGCAACAAATTCAACTCAAAAATTCTTTAGCTCTTAACTGATAATTTAGTATAGTTTAACAAGTTTTTTGTGACTGAGAGTTTTACTGCTCTTTCTATTCCTTCTGATGACTACCTTTTAAGGCAGATTCAATGACATCACGCGGTAAGGAAGCGGCTGAAAGTAAGGCATCTCGTACCTTCTGGGCGGCATCGCCGCCTACACTACCAGCTGCGTCAACTGCACCGCCGACTGCTGCCTTGGCAGCTTCAGCTGTATCGACACCAATATTACCAGCAGCTTTAATTGCTCCTTCTACTGCAGAAACTGCCACTGAACCGATATCACCACCTGTCTCAGCAGTTGTTTTAATCAAACCGTGAGCTGTTTCGCGTATAGCCGTTATAACATCACCGCCAACTTCGTTTACACCCTCAACAACTCCATGAACAGTAGTACGTGCTACATCTGTTAATGCAGCGCCTGCTTGACCTGCTCCTCTAATAGCGCCGCTAGCTACCCCGGCTACCAATTCAATTCCACTTGCAGAAATTTCGCCGGTTCCTTTAAAAATATTAATTACCTGATGTTTTACCGTGTTAGTAACTGCTCCTAGAATATCATCCGTTCCTTCAATAGCCGCTACTACAGCATCGGTTGCTTCTTTAATAATTTTGTCGATCATGTTCACCTTCCTTTTTTATTTATTAATGACTTGTTAATAATTGTATCAAATAATCGTTTGATAAGGAAAGCCTTTCGGGTCTTTAAGCATCCCCCTACGTTCGCTGGACAGCGAACTATGGAGGACAAGATAAGTTCTTTGGCTTGCCATTTCTTCCTGGCTGAAAGCAATGAGCGAATGAAGTGAGCCTGCCTGCCGGTAGGCAGGTCGAATGGCAGGGATGTATAAAAGGAAGTTATAACTGCGATAGCTACTTAGAATCAATATCCATGCAAACTAGATAATTTTTAGCATAAGACTCTTGTATAATATGTAATATGGACTTTTATAGATATAAGACTGAAGAGGTTCTCAAACAACTCAAAACTACACCTCGAGGGCTTGATAACCACGAAGTACAAGAGCGTCTTTTGAGATACGGCAAAAACAAGATTGTAGTCAGGCACCCGGGAGAATTATTATCAAAATTACTTGAGCCCTTTAAGAGCCTTTTCATAATAATTCTTTTGATAGCTACTGGCATCAGCATATTAACCAGAGAGTTTCTAGATGCAGCAGTGATAGCAGTAATTATAATGGTAAATGCTGTCATTTATTATACCCAGAGGTTTTCTGCCGATCGGATTCTAGCAACTCTTGAAAGAACCGATGTTTCTTTTGTTTCAGTTTTACGCGAAGGTAAGCTCCATAAAGTGTCCTCAGAAGATATTACTATTGGCGATATCATTCAGCTTTATGAAGGTATGAAAATACCAGCTGATGGAAGGATAATTTATCACCGCAATTTATCAGTTGACGAATCAGCTTTAACTGGCGAATCCAGGCCTGTTGCGAAACAAGCTCGCAGCCTAAAAAGCAAGCATCCTATTTACGAACAAACCAATATGGTTTTTCGTGGCACTATAGTGCAATCCGGAAGCGGCACTATGGCTGTTGCTTTAACCGGTAATCAAACTGAGTTTGGTAGATTAGCTAGATTGAGCCGCAAAGCTGAGCTCACTAGCCCTCTGCAAAACAAGATAAATAAGCTTACTAGCCGTTTGGTTATTTTTGTAAGCTTTGTGATGGCACTAGCCCTAATACTTAGCCTGTGGCGACAAGCTAGCCTAGCTGAAGCATTGCGTTTCGTGCTTTCTTTGATGGTTTCTGCCATTCCCGAAGGGCTTCCCGTAGCGGTTACTGTGGTTATGATATTTGGCATACATGCTATGGCCAAACGTAAAGCTTTAGTCAGAAATCTGACAGCAATCGAAACGCTAGGTCAAACCACTTTGATTGCTACTGACAAAACGGGCACCATTACCCAAAACAAACTCCACATTGCTCAAACTTGGACACCCACTAAAATTGATATTTTACAATCAGCAGCCCGATCGCAAGCTGCTCAAGAAGGAGCTAGCACTAATGAAATTGAGGTTCTATTAGCTCGAGACTTGGGTCATAATAAATTAAATGGTCGGTTGCTAAACCAATTAGACTTTGTGCAAAAGCTGCGAGTTAGCGGTTCGGTCTGGCAAATTGGCGCTAATACCTGGACATATATCAAAGGAGCCCCCGAAGAAATTATTTCGTTCAGTGTCCCCGATGATACCGTGCGATCTCAAACTCAACATATCTTACATCAGCTTAGCCACGAAGGATTGCGGGTACTAGCTATAGCCAGAAAAAAGAAGGGACTAAAAAAACTTAGAGCCAAAGAACTCTCTGGGTTTGAACTGTGCGGGTTAATAGCCTTTGGCGATAGACTAAGATCGAACGTAAAAACTGCCGTTGAAACGGCTCATAATGCCGGTATTCAGGTAATATTACTTACTGGCGACCATGTAGCTACGGCTGGTTATTTTGGTAAAGAGTCAGGTATATCGCCTAATTTACTGGCTTTGGAAGGTAGCCATATTGCTAGTCTTGATCATGCTCAAATTAGGCATATTATCAATCACACCAAAGTCTTTGGGCGAGTGTTGCCAGAACACAAGTACCGATTCCTAGAAGCTTTAGAGCGAAGCCATGTTACTGCCATGACTGGAGATGGGGTAAATGATGTACCGGCCTTAGTGAAAGCTGATGTAGGAGTAGCTGTTGGTGCTGGTACCGATGCTGCCAAACAAGCCGCCGATATTATCCTTCTTGACAATAACTTTGCCGCTATTGTTGAGGCTATTCGTTACGGACGAGGCATTGTTACAAACATACGAAAAATGGTTAGTTATTTGTTTGCTACTAGTCTAGCCGAGATATTAACCGTGTTAAGTGCTCTGGTCGTTGGATTGCCACTGCCAGTTACTGCTTTACAAATATTATGGATAAATTTAGTTACCGACGGTGTTACTGTTATTCCTCTTGGCTTAGAGCCGATGGAGAAAGATTTAATGCAAACTAAACCCCAATCAAAAACTGCTCCGCTTTTGAGCAGGCAGCACATCATCCGTATTATACTAGTCGCAACCATCATGGCTGCTCTAACCATGACGATATACCTTGTTAACTTGACAGCTGATCAAACCTACGCCAAAACAATGGCTTTTGCAACCTTAGTAGTAGTGCAGTGGGCTAATGCAATTAATTCGCGCAGTGAAAAACGCTCATTTTTAGAAGGTTTAAAGCGACCAAACTGGACTTTAGTAGCTGGTTTAACAATAGCAATTATCTTACAAATCTTGGTGCTATTTGGCCCCCTTAGAACTATATTCAATGTAGAGCTTTTGCGACCAGATAGTTTATTAGTGCTCGGTGGAGCATTTTTGGTAGTGCTTATCGCTGGAGATATCATTAAAAAACTTATACCGATCAAGGCTTAATTTATGTAAAAAACGGTTGTGAATATTACGTAAAATATATGCATAAAACAACATTATTTTAAGTCCTTCGATTCTCTTCGTTCACTTAAGGACATTCTCTCATTCTTTCTTCTTGGCTGGAAGCCATGAGCGAACGAAGTGAGCCTGCCTGCCGGTAGGCAGGCTTGACGTAGGATGGCAGGGGTGGCAGGAATCGAACCCGCGACCTTCGGTTTTGGAGACCGACGCTCTACCGACTGAGCTACACCCCTTCATCTAACTTTGTAGACAAATCTTGGTTTGTTGATTTGGTAAGAATCTGATCAGGAATGGAGCCCTGAGCGAGGATTGAACTCGCGACCCCTTCCTTACCATGGAAGTGCTCTACCACTGAGCTATCAGGGCCCATGGTGCAGGGAGAGGGATTCGAACCCCCGAAGGCTTAAAGCCGCCTGATTTACAGTCAGGTGCGTTTGGCCGCTTCGCTATCCCTGCTCGTGGAGCCAACGGTGGGAATCGAACCCACAACCTACGGTTTACAAAACCGTTGCTCTGCCATTAAGCTACGTTGGCGTATCAATTTAACAGATAAAGTTTACCAACAAAACCGCTTTCTTTCAAGATTACTTCTTGGTTAGTTCTTGGTGCGCACGAACGTTTTGGGGATCGATTTTTAAGATCTTTTTAAAAATTTTGTCAGCATTTTCTTTGTCCTTGTTATCGAGATATGCCTCAGCTAAAAGCTGCATAATTTGCGTATTTTGCTTATCCATGTCTAGAGCTTTCTGTAAAGTGGCAACCTGCAGGCTATACTTACTCAAAATTCGATAAACCCTAGCTAAACTAACTAGACGCTGTGGTTCAGGTTTGAGTTCAGTAGATTTTTCCAAGACAGTTGCAGCTTTGGTAAAATCACGGTTTTTTAAATAAACCATACCCAAATTCTGATAAGAGGCAGGGTTAGGCTTTGCATCGACTACGATTTTAAAACATTCAATAGCATCAGGGAAATTGCTCATATGTGCATAGATAAAACCAAGACGATTATAGGACCAGGTATTTTTATGATCAATTTTTAACAATTTTAAATAAGCTTTTTCGGCAGCTAAAAATTCACGTTGCAGATAATATCTATTAGCTTTGTCCAATAGTTTTTCTAAATGAGTATCATTTGTATTAACCGAATCATCTAGGGCGCTCACAGCGGGAAAACCGCGCAAAAATTTTGGCTTAGTTATGGTTAAGTAAGTAATTACTGCAAAGATTATAACTAAAACTATAGCAATCATCTTAATGTAAATTTAAAGCTAAATTTTCCAAGACTAGTCTAGGGCTTAAATTATTTGAAAGTTGTTTCTCAGATTCAATTAACATATCTAAATTTTTGCTATTTTTCGGATTGAGTAATATTTTATCACGATATAACCTAATTAACTCTAATATAAAATTCAAACTTAAACCCTTATCGCTTATTTCCTTGGCTGATTTAAATCTAGCGGTAATTGTGTCGTTTATAAAATCATCAGCTTTGGCAATCAGATTAATTTTTTCTTTAAATAAGTTTTTGTCCTCAAGCAGTTTTATTGACTCACCTGGTTTACCGCTAGACAAACGAATTACTAAATCCAAAGTTTTATCATCAACTTTGGATTTGTCTTTTAGAAATTTTTTGAGCTCGTTTTTGGCTGGTGGAATAAAATTAATTAATTGTGTGCGTGAAACAATAGTCGGAAAAACAGCAGATAGGTTATCAGCCAGTAAAATAAAAATGATTTTACTGCTTGGCTCTTCTAAACTTTTGAGCAAGCTATTGGCTGCTTCAGGTGTCATCTTGTCAGCACTTTTGATGATAATTACTCGATGGTACTTTTTGTTAAAGGGTGTTAGATTTACTTCTTCAATCAAGTCTTTTATCTGACCTATTTTGATTGTGCCGCGACGGCCGTCTAGAGCAGATATAATTGTCACATTTGGGTTGTTAAATGAAGTGATTTGTTTGAAAGTTTTAGCATCATCTTTGCCGGTAGTTAACTTTGCACCAATATGATAAGCAATGCTTTTTTTACCTAGCCCTTTCGGTCCATAAAAAATATAAGCATGGGACGGCGCATTAATGCAATGGCGAAGTTTTTTATATGTAGTGGGATGAATTAATAAATCTTTCATAATGAGTTTAGAAAAAAATTTAGCTCTGTAGGTAAGTTTGCTTTTAGAGTTAGTTGCTCGCCATTTGGCAATTTAAATTCTATCTTAGCTGCATGTAAAAACTGTCTCTTTAGACCAGGGGTTTCTTTTCGTCCATATATTTTATCACCAACTACCGGGTGGCCTAAATACTTAAATTGAGCTCTAATTTGATGTGTCCTGCCAGTAATAAGTTCTATCTCAACTAAGCTAAAGTCTTTATACTCTTTTATTACCTTATAAAAACTTACTGCCTGTTTGCCCGAAGATGAGACTGCCATTCTATGCCGATGGGATATATCTCGGGCTATGGGTAATTCTAACTTGGCTTTTGCGGGGCGTAATTTACCCCATATTAGCGCTTTATAAGTTTTTTTAATCTGTCTTTTTTTAAAAAGACCAGTTAAATATTTTTTTATTTGAGGATTTTTGGCAATTAGCATTATTCCTGATGTGTCGCGATCTAAACGATGCACTATACCCGGTCTTAACTTGTCATAATCTGTAACCTTATTTCTAAAAATTGACACAATCGTTGTCTCTTCCTTATCTTTGGGGGCATAAACGAGCAAGCCAGCAGGTTTATTAATAGCTAGAAGATCTTTATCTTCATAAATAATCTCTGGTTTTATTTTTTCTTCTTTAATTTGCGAGCGTTTTTTAGAAATAACGAATTCAACTATTTGTCCAGCTTTTAAAACTGTATGGGCTTTAGCCGGCTTGTTGTCAAGCTTAACATTACTATTCTTAATTTCTTTTTGCCAAAAGTTCCTGGACTGATTGCAAACTTCTGCTAAAAAAATATCGAGCCTTTTACCTGCTTTTTCTTTTGAAATTTTTTTCTTGAAACTTTTTGGCATCAGGCAACAGAACTAATAGCATCAAGTTGAGTACGCGTACCCATCAAAATTAGCCGATCGCCCGTATATATGCGCTCTGAACCAGTGGGATTGACCTTACTTGAACCATCATTGCTATTAATAGCCAGAACTATGGCGCCAGTCTGATGCTTGTCTAGCCAGGAAACGGGTTCACCGGCAAGGTTGGAATCTTTTGATACAATCAGCTCCTCAATCTGAAGTAAAGAATTATCATTAGTACTGAGTACGTCAAGGAAATCAACCACATTTGGTCTAATCATCATGGTCGCCATATGATATCCGCCGATTTGGTATGGCAGGGCAACTCTGTCGGCACCGGCTCTAAGTAGCCGGTCTTTGTTTTCTTCACGATTAGCCCTGGAAACAATAAATAAACCCTGATTGAGCTGCCGCGAAGTTAATGTCACGAACAAATTATTCGAATCCTCGCCAAGCGAAGCAATTAGTCCTTTGGCACGCTTAACTCCTGCGGTGATCAGCACCTCTTCTTTGGTGCTATCGCCAACAAAACCGATGCCACCATGTTCGACAAGATTTTTGACTTTGGAATCATCACGATCCACTCCAACAAAATCGACCTCTTCTTCTTCAAGCTCCTTAGCGACTTGGCTGCCAACCCTGCCTAGCCCGCAGATAATATAATGATCTTTTAATTTTGCAGCTTTTCTTTTCATCTGTCTTCTTTTTAAACCGTCTCCTAATCCTATCATATACTCTGCTAGGTATTTTAGTAAATAAGCAATAATAATTAGGCTGGCTGATATCAGAGATACGACTATCCAGCGACTAAAGGGGTTGCGAAAACCATAATGATCAAAGTGGCTTAAAATTATTAGAGTGGTCTGATAAAATGACTCGCTAAAATTTAGTTTTTCACCATAACTAAAGCCAATTGTGCCGAAAAGTAGCAAAAAAATTACAAATATAATAATTTTTTGTAGTTGTGTAAGTTTAGGAAACATTTTAGCTTATTATAACTCTTATGTTTTCTAAACCCAACAGAAACTTAACGTTTGCTGAATTGCGGGGCTTTGCGAGCTTTTTTGAGTCCGTATTTTTTGCGTTCTTTTTTTCTCGGATCTCGGGTTAGATAACCAGCTTTTTTTAAACTGACTCTCAGATCACCACTCATAACATTAAGTGCTCTCGCGATGCCTAAACTAATTGCCTGTGCCTGCCCCTTTTTACCGCCGCCTTTTACCTTAACACTAATATCTACACTTGCTGCTTTACCAACTAAAACCAAAGGACTTTTTACTGCATGGACTAGAGTTTTATTATTAAGATAGATTTCGGCGTCAATATCATTAATAGTAATTTTCCCGTTTCCCTTAAATAATCTGACGGTTGCCACAGCAGTCTTGCGTCTGCCTACAGCATAATAATAATTGCCCGTCTTTTTGATAGAAGTTTTTTTCACTGCTTCTGTCATTTATTTTCCTTTTTACCCACATTAATTTGAGCATTATGAGGATGTTCACCGCCCGGATATACTTTTAGATTAACCAGCATTTTGTCAGCTAGTTTGTTTTTTGGCAGCATACCAGCTACTGCATGAATAATTACTTTTGTCGGATCTTTTTCTAACTGGTCTTTTAGATTTATTGATTTAATACCTCCAGGATAACCCGAATGACGATAATAAATTTTATCATCTAATTTTTTGCCGGTAATTTTTACCTTCGAAGCATTGATCACCACCACTTTGTCTCCGCAAAGAACATGGGGAGAATAGTGAGTTTTGTTTTTACCTATTAATATAGTGGCTATTTGGGTGGAAATACGTCCCAATGTCTGGTTTCTAACGTCAATTAGGCACCAATCATTTCTGGCATCGGCTGTTTTTAGACTAAATGTTTTCATTTTTTAGCTCCCGAAGCTGCTTTTTGAATTTTTTTAGGTTTAGACCGTTGAACTAAATCAATATTTTTTGCTTCTTTTTTTTCTTGTTCGGGTTTTTTACCGAAATCCTTTGGTAGTATTAATTCAATAACAGCCATCGGTGCACTATCACCTCTTCTATTACCGGTTTTGATAATACGAGTATAGCCGCTATTGCGATCCTTAAAACCTTCAGCCAGTTCATAAATCAGTTTCTGGGCAGAGGTCTTCGACAAAGAGAAAGAAAAGACAGCACGCATATTAGTTAGGTTACCTTTTTTAGCCTTAGTAACCAATCTGTCAAATATTGGAGCGATTTCTTTTGCTTTAGTCATTGTGGTCTCAATTCTTTCATATAAGATTAGTGAGTTAACTAGCCCCCTGAGTAAAGCGCGACGTTGATCAGCTTTTAAAGATAATTTTCGGCCCTTGTAGCTATGACGATGCATTAAGCTACTCCTGACCTTCTCTTTTAATACCTAATTCTTCTAATTTTTCCAAAACTTCTTCATATGCCTTAACACCAAAACCTTTTAGCTCTTTTAGTTCGGCGTTACTAAGTTGCATAATTTCAGCCACTGTCTTGATATCGTTATTCATCAATGCATTAGCAGTTCTAGGTGTAAAGTTTAATTCGTCAACCATTAAATTAGCGGCGTCAGCTTCGTTTTTGCTCTCCGCGGTTACAACGCCTTGATCGCCGACGCTAACTACATCATGTCCAGCTAATACCTGAAAGTGACCGACAAGAATTTCTGCAGCCTGCTCAATAGTTTCTTTGGGTGTTAAACTGCCATCAGTTTCAATATCAACTATCAATTTATCAAGATTTGTCATCTGACCAACACGGGTGTTTTCAACACTATAGCGAACTTTTTTGATAGGAGTATAAATAGCATCAACAGCAATCATACCAATCGGTAATTTTTCTGCTGAACGGCTTTCTACTGGTATATAACCGCGGCCGCGCTCAACTTTTATTTCCATATTTAACTTAGCTGACTCATTATCTAGATTAGCAATTTCCAGATCTTTATTGATGATTTCAACAGAACTTGGGGCCTTAATATCGCTAGCTTTAGCAATGCCCTTACCTTTTTTGTTCAAATTAATATAAGTCGGCTCATCATCATGATACTTGATACGCAGCTGTTTTAAATTCAGGATAATTTCAACTACATCTTCTTTTATACCTTTAATTGTTGAGAATTCATGAGAAACTCCATCGATTTTTACTGCAGTTACTGCAGCCCCGCTTAAACTCGACAAAAGTACTCTTCTCATGGAGTTACCTAGAGTCATGCCATAGCCAGGATATAGCGGCTCAATTATGAAGGTTGATTTATTACTTTCAACTTTATTTTCTTTTATTTCTGGCAAATTAATGTCATATAACACTTCTTACTCCTTTATTTTACCTTGAATAATATTCAATGATTAATTGTTCTTTAATGTCTTGGCTTAATTCATCCCGCAGGGGCATACCAGTAACTTTGCCGCTCATTTTATTTGCATTGAAGCTCAACCAACTAGTGTTTTCACTCTTATTCTTGCTTAAGCTATCTTTTAACTGGCCAAAATAGGTATTATCTAAACTTTTTTCCCTAATCGTAATTTCATCACCAATATCTACGAGTATTGAGGGAATATTTACTTTTTTGCCATTTAAGCGAATATGTGCGTGGCTTACCAGTTGTCTTGCGGCTTGTCTAGAAGTTGCTAAATTTAAACGATAGCAAACATTATCCAGTCTACGTTCTAATAAAATTAGGAGATTTTCACCGCTTACTCCTCGCATTTGTTCGGACTTAGCAACATAGCGTCTAAATTGTTTTTCTAAAATTCCGTAAATACGTTTAATTTTTTGCTTTTCACGAAGCTGCATTGTGTAATTACCTGGCCTAGGTCGCCGGGATAAACCATGGTCTCCTGGTGGGTAATTTCTTTTAGTAAGAGATTTCACGGCTTTAGGATGCAGCGCTACGGCTTCTCGGCGAGATAATTTAGTAACTGATGTAAAGTTTTTTGCCATTAAACTCTCCTTGGCTTTCTGGGACGGCATCCATTATGCGGAATGCCTGTCACGTCTTTGATTGAAGAGATTTTTACACCTGAGGCTTGAATGGAACGAATTGCCGATTCCCTACCACTACCAATACCTTTGACTACAACTTCTACTTCAACTACCCCAAGATCTTTGGCTTTGGTGATAACTTTTTCTGCTGCCACCTGAGCAGCATAAGGAGTACTTTTTCTTGAACCCTTAAAACCTGAGGAACCTGAACTGTTCCAATCCACTACATTACCGCTGGCGTCTGTAATAGAAATAATAGTGTTATTAAAGGTTGACTGAATATGCACGACACCACTTGTTAAGCTGGTTTTTTTCTTCTTTTTAGGCGATACTACTGCCTTGGCCATTTTATCTCTCCTTAAGTCTTAGCGGTTGCTTTCTTGCGTCCTGAACCAACTGTCATTCTCTTACCTCTTTTGGTGCGGGCATTAGTTTTGGTCCGCTGCCCCCTTACCGGCAAATTAGCTTTATGTCTTAAACCTTTGTAAGTATTAATTTCTTTGAGCCTCTTGATGTTTAGGGTGACCTGTCTGACCAAATCAGCTTCAACTTGATAATTTTTATCGATATACTCCCTGATTTTATTTAAATCATTCTCAGTTAAGTCCTTAACTCGCAAGTCAGGATTAATTTTTAGAGCCGAGAGAATTTTTTTGCTGGCAGATGATCCTATGCCAAAAATATAAGTCAGTGCTACTTCGACTCTTTTTTCATTAGGAATATTCGCACCTACAACTCTTGCCATTAGCCTTGTCTCTGCTTATGTTTAGGATTATCACAAATAACCCGCACTACACCGCGACGTCTGATTACTTTGCATTTTGAACAAATTTTTTTAACTCCTGCTCTAACTTTCATTTTCTTCACCTATTTATGCCGATAAGTTATTCGGCCCTTTGATAAATCATAGGGCGTCATTTCCAGGGTAACTTTATCGCCTGGCAAAATTTTAATATAATGCATACGCATCTTGCCTGAAATATGGGCTAATACAATATGGCCATTATCAAGCTCTACCTTAAAATTGGCATTCGGCAAAGCTTCTAAAACGGTGCCTTCGACTTCAATTACTTCCTTTGTATCTGACATGAGTTAAATACTACAATTTTTTATTATAGATAGTTTTTAGATAAAAGTAAAGACTTTTTTAAGCTAATATTTTTCATATGTCGCCATTAAAGCTCTTGATTCGATCTGCTTCATTGTTTCGATTACTACTGCAACCACAATCAGCAGACCTGTACCGCCGATAGCCAATGCTGAAGAGCTCTTGATAAATACTTGGATTATAAACGGCATCACTGCAATAATCCCTAGAGCTAGTGCGCCGGCAAAAGTTATACGGGCAATTATTTTTTTCAAATATTTAGCTGTTTCATTGCCCGGTCTGATGCCAGGAATAAAACCACCTTGCTTTTGCAAATTTTCGGCCACTTCTTCCGGTTTGAATATCAAAAAAGTATAAAAATACGTAAAGCCAATTACCAGTCCAAAATAACTAATGGTATAAACAATGGTGCTGGGCTCAAATAATTTAGTCAATTGTTGAGCAAAACTCGATAACCAAGACGTTTTGGCATTAGTGAACAATTGACCGACAATTCCCGGGATAGAGAGGAAAGCTAAAGCAAAGATAATTGGAATCACCCCAGCAGTAATTACCCTCAGCGGCAAATGAGTATCCACTCCGCCATAAGAGCCGGTAGCACTAACTCTTCGGGCATATGATACCGGTATATTACGCTGACCTTCATTGATCATCACAATAAAATAAATTGCAGCTATAGCCAAAATGATTAGCAAGATGGTGCTGACAATTTTGCCTGTATCAACTTGAGCTAAACTGATCATCTGGCCAATAGTAGCAGGGACAGTTGAAACAATACCAGCCATAATCAGCAGTGAAATACCATTACCAATTCCCCTCTCAGTAATAATCTCGCCCAGCCACATCAATAGCAGACTGCCGGCTGTAATCGTAACTATCATCACAATCCATTGGACTAAACTCGGCCTACCAATTAGATCAATCCCTTCGATTTTTTTTGAAGTCTGGGACACAAAGGTTACCATTGCTACTGATTGAATTGCTGCTAATGGAACGGTTAATAACCTAGTGTACTGATTAATTTTATTGCGCCCCATTTCGCCTTCTTTATTTAAGGCTTCAAACTTAGGCACCACATGAGAAAGCAGTTGCATAATAATTGAAGCATTAATAAAGGGTCCCAGTCCCATCATAATTATTGAAAAATTAGATATTGCTCCACCTGAAAATAAATTAGCAAAACCCAACAGCGGATTACTGTTAAAAAGCTTGAGCAAGAATCTCTGCAAGGAGGCACTGTCAGGTACAGGTACAGGCACATGGGCAAGTAAACTATAAACCGCTAAAATTGCGATAACAATAATCAGTCTTTTTCTTAAATCTTTGTTTTTATAAACTTGTGATAAAACTGCTAGATTCAATTTTTACTCTTCTTTCGCTTTAATTATTTTGTCTTCTGACTTGTTAACTTTGGCGGGCTTTTTAAAAGAAAAATCAACTATATTTATCCTACCGCCTTTTGATTTAATTTTATCAATAGCTGACCGGGAAGCTTTATTTACACTGATATTAAATTTTTTAGTAACCCTGCCATTCCCCAGTAATTTTACCGGGATTGATTCTTCTTTGACTAAACCAGTTTTAATTAAAGTATTTATATCAATTTTGGCTGATTTGATTTTAGATAAGTCAGAGGTATTGATTATCTGATAAATTTTCGGATTTTTAGCATTAAAGCCTCTGGCTTTCGGCAATCTTCGAACTAATTTAGTCTGACCACCTTCAAATCCTGGTTTAATATTGCCACCACTACGAGATTTTTGACCCTTGGTACCACGCCCTGATGTTTTGCCCCAACCACTGCTAATACCCCGCCCTACTCTTTTTCTAGCTCTTTTAGGGGAAGCTTTCAATTCATGTATTTTCATTTTTTTACCACCTTTTTTGCACTTTTTTCACTGCTAACTTTCTTATCTTTCTCCATTAGCCTTAGTTTAGACAAAGCAGTAATAGTAGCGTAAGCATTATTGATTTTGTTATTTGAACCAAGAGCCTTGGTAAGTAAATCACGGATTCCGACAGCTTCGACCACTGAACGCACTGCGCCGCCAGCAATTACACCAGTACCTTCGCTAGCGGGCTTTAATAGTACTGTCGCACCGCCAAAGGAAACTTGAATATCGTGCGGTATGGTTGAACCGCTCAAGTTAACTTCTATGATATCTTTTTGGGCTTTATTAACCGCTTTAATAATCGAAGTGGGTGCGTCTTTGCCCTTACCGATACCAACACCAACTTTACCCATACCGTCACCAACTACCACAGTAGCGCGGAAACGAAATCTTCGACCGCCTTTAACTACACGAGTAACTCTATCGAGAGAGATAATCTTTTCTGGAAATTCTTTTTTTTCTTTTTCCATAATAAAACTCTAAAACTTTAATCCTTTTTCTCTTGCGGCGTCAGCCAAGACTTTTACTCTGCCATGATAAATTTTTGCACCGCGGTCAAAAACTACTTCTTTGATTTTAACTTTCTGAGCTTTTGCGGCAATATCCGCACCAACCCAGCGGGCTTTTTCAGTCATATTTTTCCCGGTTAAGTCTTTATTATTGACAGTGGTGCCATAAATCAAAGTCTGGCTCATTTGATCGTCAATCAGCTGGCAAACAATATTGCGGTTAGTAATTTTAACCGATAATCTTGGCCGCTTACTAGTTCCTGAAATTTTAACCCTGACCCTTCTTCTCCTTAAAATCGCCTTATCTGTTTTATTCATCTTAAACTGCCTTTATGCCTGTCTTACCAACTTTTCTGCGAATATGTTCATCGCTGTATTTAATTCCTTTGCCTTTGTAAGGCTCGGG
>JAUYJX010000021.1 GCA_030699245.1 bacterium
GCACTTAGTACAAATTGTTCGCACAATCATTAGGGCAACCACCGAATTTACGGTTGAAGCGATTAAAAACGGATCTATCTTCATATCTAAAAGTCTCGGCAGGACTCCGGCAGCAGAATTAGTATGCAAAGTAGATAATACAATGTGACCGGTTAAGGCTGATTGCACAGCTAGATCGGCGGTTTCACGGTCACGGATCTCACCAACCATAATTACATTCGGATCTTGGCGCAGCACAGACCTAAGACCATTAGCGAAAGTCAAACCTATACCTGGATTGATTTGTATCTGATTAATCCCATCAATCTTATATTCCACCGGATCCTCTAGGGTAATTATATTAATAGCCACACTCTTGATTTCCTGAATAATTGCATAAAGTGTAGTTGATTTACCGGATCCGGTGGGCCCAGTTGACAAAATCATACCATGCGGCTTTGTCATGCCGCTCTTAAGTAAACGGTAAGCCCTGCCGCGAAATCCCAGCTGATCTAGATTTAATCCCATAGATGATTTATCCAAAACTCTAATTACTACCTGCTCGCCATAAGTAATTGGGGCTATCGCCAGGCGCAAATCAATTTCACGATCGTTTACTTTGATCTGGGCTTCGCCGTCCTGTGGTATGCGATGCTCGTCTATTTTTAAATCGGATAAAATTTTTATTCGAGAAATCAGTGCTGCTTCAATGTTTTTGGGCAGTGTCATCGTATCGTGCAAAATTCCGTCAATACGAAAGCGGACCTTTAGTTCATTTTCTCTCGGCTCAATATGAATATCAGATGCTTTAGACTTAACGGCGTAATCGAGAATTGCGTTTAAGGCTCTGGTAATCGGGGCTTCTTGAACCAAAATTTCTACTGACTTGGCTTCAGGTTTTTTCTTGGTTTCTTCTTTTGTAGCTTGAGTGGCGGCAGTCACTCCGCCCAGAG
The DNA here is from genome assembly GCA_030699245.1 of bacterium. Lineage (GTDB taxonomy): Bacteria > Patescibacteriota > Saccharimonadia > CAILAD01 > JAUYJX01 > JAUYJX01. The sequence goes on from JAUYJX010000021.1 coordinate 933, forward strand.
CCTCTTCTACTTGCTCGCTAAAATTTTCTTTGTACATAGCCAGAATATTTTCGATACTCGATTTTGTCGCCATATAGGCATTGATATTATAGCCAGTTTTATGGGTCAAAAAATCAATAGCCATAAGATTAGTCGGATCAACCATAGCTACATTCAGTTTGCCGTCGGTAATGCCAAAAGGCACCGCCATATAAGTTCTGGCTATATCTACAGGAACTAGCTCCAATGTTTCTTGAGAGATGGGTTGAGTAAGATTTACCAGATCAACAAAGGGAATTTTACTGACAAAAGCGATTATTTTTGTACTCTGATCTTCAGAAATTGCATTGGTTTCAGATAATACCTGAATAAGCGTTTTATTTTCAGCCTCTGCTTGAGTCTTAGCCACCTTAAGCACATCACTGGGCACAAGGTTTTCTTGGTCAATTAGTTTTTCGATTTTTAGCTCTGTCTCAGGAGATAGCATCGCTATAATCCTTAGAACGGTTTTTTATTCGGATCAGGAGTAACCTGGCCTAGATCTATAGTGTAATCTGTTAGACCTTTGAGCTCTTGAGTTTGTTCTTGGTTAAAATTAGGGTCAACTTTGCGGGGAATTTCAACTGTGATGCCGCTATCTTTTGGCACTGGAGCAAAATTACTATATAGAATAATACCCGATATCAAAATAATGATTATACAGATAATAATAATTACAATATCTCTTGGTTTCATTTGAGCGGCTCCTTTGTACTTTCTAGATTAGCTTCGCCTTGATAATAAGTGACCATTGTCAGCTGAACTCTTAAATTTTCATTATTGCCGCTAATATCCATCGAATTTACATTCATAACCCTAGCTGATTTCTCAACATTTTTCAAAAACTGAATTATTTGCGGATAAGAACCGGTAATAGTTGTGGTATAAGTTAGCTGTTGGGGTTGAGCTGGTTTGCCTCCGGCAGCCTGCTGTGCGGGAATATTGCCTGAATCCTGGGGTGTAATACTCAACACACTAACGCCGCTTTGCTGGCCGATATTTTGCATCATACCAAGCAGGTTTTTGACATCGGTATTTAGGGGCAGGGCGCGTTTAATTCTGTCGGCATCGCTAACTTGACCCGAAGAAGTGGCAGTAACTTTATCATAATTGGGTTTGAGATCTTCCAAATCACTTAATTTCTGTTTGTATTTAGCGATAGTAATGTCAGTAGCTTTGATTTCTCTTCCGACTTTGATATTTTTTTGCACGTAGCGCCAAATGAAATAGCCGCCGACTAGTATCGTCAGAATAGCTAAAACGATCATTATAATTAGATAGTTCCTGGTCTTTTTAGCTTCAGACTTGGAAAGCTCTGTCTCGGGAACTTCTAGTTTATTAGTTTTTTTAGTTTCTTTTTTATCTGCCATTACACTTCACTCCGCCTAACGTAGTTAAGGCCAGGCCTTTAAACTGCAGCCAAGGCCTGGCCTTGATTGTGAGATTTTGGTTGTAATAATAAATGTGTAGTTTATCTGCCATTTTTATTGCCCTGTGGTTTTAAATTTCTCAATTAAGCTTTTATCAACCTTGAATTTAATAGAAAAATTCACGGTGTCAGAGTTTGATTGCTTAGTAACCTGGTCAATAGCAACGCCAAGGAAGAATGGTTTTCTCTCGGTATTTGGCAAATTAGCGAAATTGACATTAAAATCTTCCAGGGCCTTGGCAAACTGGCC
>JAUYJX010000023.1 GCA_030699245.1 bacterium
TAAAATTGCTACTGCCCCCGTTACCACCGGCAGCGGCGGGGAACCGTCTCAGCCACTTCAACCGGTAATGACCAATTCTGTCTCTGTTATAGTCAAAGTCAAATAAGCCAGCTTAAAACTAACCATCGCCGACCGGCCCACGAAAAATGAGCAGACGATAATTAAATTTGTTCAGGAACGAAACGAAGTCACTTCTACCGACATTGCCAAATTCTTAAAAATTTCCCGCCAACAAGCGCACTCCCTGCTTAAATCTTTAGTCAACAAAGGCTTTTTACAAAAACAAGGCAAGACCAAAAAAAGTTTCTACTCCCAGCTTTAGCTTGATATAATTATCAAATGTGGCTTTTCCTCTCTTTAGTTGCCGCCGTTTCTGAGTCTTTAAAAAACGTTTTTGCCAAAAAAGCAACTACAAAATTTAGCCCGATAACGGTGACTTGGGCCTGGGTGACGTTTTCCTTGGTTTTACTATTGCCGGTTTTACTAATTGTTGGAATCCCGCCATTAAGTCAAGCTTTTTGGCTAGCGTTTGGAATTCGAATGATTTTTTAATGTGATTGCACTAATTCTATACACTAATTCCATAAAAATAACTCCACTTTCACTGAGTCTTCCCATATTGGCTTTTACTCCGGGAATCATCCTAATTACTTCAATTTTTATCAATCATGAATTGCCTTCAATTGTTGGTATCTTAGGACTAATATTGATAATTATTGGTTCCTATCTACTGAATTTCGATTATTTAGATAAGGATTTATTGTTTCCATTCAAACAGTTAGTTAAAAACAAGGGGATTCTAATGATGTTCGGCGTGACAGTAATCTGGGGGTTTAATAATAGTATTCATAGATTTGCCATCTCCCTGTCAAATCCCTGGTTTTACACTTCTTTTGGAGCTTTAATTTTAGCGATTATATTTACCCCGATTGCTTATTTATCCTCACCCAAAGAATTCAAATCAATTTTCAAGAGAAAAAGTCTATTAATCCTGATGCCCATCGGCATCTTGGATGGAGCCATGGTGTAGCCCCAAATGATTGCCATCGGAATGACTTATGCGGCATATGTAATTGCTATTAAAAGATTGAGTATTGTCTTTTCCAGTTTAATGGGCTGGTATTTATTCAAAGAAAACATAAAAGAAAGATTAATTCCGATACTCTTAATGGTAACGGGAATGTTTCTAATTACTCTTTCTTAAGGGAAAACGATTTGCCCTTGACGAGTCTATTTCCGTTGCCCCAGTAATGGATAGTATCCAATTACTGGCTTTATTTTGAGCGATGGCAATTGAACTGATAACGTCATCAATCGGTAAAGATTTTTGACCACCCCGAGTTTTATCGGGGTCGTTTACATATACTGTTTCATTTTCTATACCAGTCACCACAATCGCATGAGCCGTAGTTTTTCCTTCAATATCGTCTGTCTTGTACTTTTTTTCTTTAATAAAATATCTATCCCGGGGAGCGTCATAAAGATAGTTATAGCTGACGATCGGAAGAAATGGGCCATTCTTAATTAAATCTCCAAGCAAATTTCTACTCAGTTTCGAGATTCTAAGTTTCGCGCCGCTATCTAACATTTTAATATATGAGTCAATCATCGCGTTTCTTATCTCGGTAGATATTACGGTTTGCCTGCTGCTTTCTTTTAATTGTATTAATTTCCTTTTGATGTCATCGTTTGTCAAATTTTTCCAGGATCTATCAATAATTTCTGTATCGAAACAATCAAGGGTAACTGACAGGCCTAGAGACTTTATCCAGACGGCAATATCCGTTAATAAGGTGCCATAAGGTTTATCCAAAGAGTCATAGCGAACAGGAATTTTGGATTGGATTTCATTGGCTGTTAAGTTATGGCCATAGTAGCTAAGAAGCATAGCCACAGAGGTTTGGACGCAATTTGAAGATTCAGTTTGCGTCAATAATGGAATAGCGTAGTTAACTTTCATAGTAGATATAGTGTAACAGGTACTTTGCCCTGAGTACGCCCGAATAGACGTTAGAACCTATTTTCCCACTGCAGCTTCTGTTAAATCTGCCAAGTTGTAAACCGCAGACCCATTAGGATGACCTTGATAGTGATTGACTTCCCAAGGTGGGGTAGTCGGTGTAGCTATTAAAATCGTGTATATTCCTTTAGCTTCCGGTAAAGCTAAATCTAGTTCATAAATATCGCCTAATACTTTATCAATTTTTCCTTGCCTACTTAGCACCTGATTATATTCCGAGCGGCGTAAAAATACCGGCCTAGGTAGTCCAGAAAGCCAGGTGGTTCTTTCAATATTCCAATTGCCTCTATTATTAACCACATATTTTTTGGCATTACCTATCACTCTAAAGCCATGGTCTTCTGTACCAAACAATTCAAATAGCTTCTTTTCCACTTTTTTTGTGTCTGAGTTGGTCACGATAGTCAAATTACTTAAATTATGAAGTGCTTCTAAATATTCTCTTGCCCCTTCACGAAATACTGGCTTTGACAAGTTATAACAGGCTTGAAACAATCCGTCGATTAATTTATCTGTATCTTTGTGATAGCCTAACTCTTTTAGGGTTTCTTTCGCAACCGTATCATTAAATACGTAAGGGTCGGCTGTGGCTGGGGCGATAATCATACCCTTGTATTCCCAGCCGAATGTTCCTGGCGATTTATTAATTGCTTCACTGGCAGACTGCATAAAACCACTAAGTTCTACTAGGGGTATACCAATTCTCTGGCTAAATTTTTCCGCAAAGGCAGCCGAATAATCTACCGCCTCTTGTTGCGGATCAGTCCAAACGCCGTCAAAGTCAGAAACAATTCTCTCTTTTACCATTATGTGATTATATCTTAATTTGTAATGAAATCAATTGTTATAGGACTCTGAGTGAGCTAGCGAATGCCAGCCCTGAGTACCCCAGAAGGGACGTTGGAACCTGGTTTACATGAAAAGTATTTTGGAAGCTTGCTCAAATATCAGTAGAAAGGTAGACTGAAATCATGGAAAAGATTACTTTAACTCCAATTGGAATTGTAAAAAATAATACTCATAAACCCAGATTCGGA
>JAUYJX010000039.1 GCA_030699245.1 bacterium
TTTCTTTAACAATCTTATCAAAATCAAAGTTGGTTTTTGCAAAGATTTGAAGTGATTTAGATTTTTTTGATCTCAAAACAGGATCTGAAATAAAGAGCTGTAAGGCTTCTTTCAGAGCTTCAACATCTTTTACTGGCACCAAAATTCCGTTTGATTTGTTAATAATTTCAGGATTACCGCCTGTGTCAGTGGCTATGACTGCTTTTCCGGCAATTCCGGCCTCAATTAACGATAGGCTAAATGCTTCATGATAACTAGTTTGAACAAAGATATCAAAAGCTTCCAGGTATGGCCAAATGTCTTTTTTATAACCTATAAACTTAACTCGGTCAGATATTCCTTTTTTTTGGGCTAGCCTTTTAAAATCTTTTTTTTCTTCACCGTCGCCAACTAACCAAAGTTCGCAGTTGTCACTTCCTTTGGCTTTTGCGAAAGCCTTAATTAATTCTGCGATTCCTTTGGCTTTAACCAACCTAGACGTCGAGCCAATGATTACTTTGCTTGGCTTACTAACAGGTTTGATTGATCTCGGTAAGAATACTCCATTATGAATTACATCCAGATTAGGAAATTTTGGATATTGTTTTAAAATTTCCTTCTTCTCGGAATTACTTACTGCGATGACTTTTGTCGCGTAGTTAGCACAATCAATTATTTTCCTTCTTAAACTCTCCTTATTGTGCTCTTCCATAATATATTTCAAATCAGCATGATCAGTCCAAACCACTTTTCGACTTAGCATTCTAGCTGCCTTGGTGGCAAAGATAAAGTCATCCTTACCTTGTGTGTGAATTATATCAATTCGATAGAATAGTATGACAAAAAAATACCAACCAGTTATAAGTGGTTCTAAAATACTATAGGCTCGACCCCAGCCCTGTCTTTTATACCAGATACCCCGTATAAATTTAATGTCATTAGCCTTACACTTTTCAATCAATTCTGGCACTCTTGTAACAAAAATGGGTAAATAGCCATTTTTTCTTAAAGCCAGAGCTAAATTCAAAGCATACGTCTCAGCTCCACCAAAACCCCAGGCATTTCTAATAATCAAAACTTTTTTTTGTCTATTTACCATCTATTCTCACAAAAGGCAGTTTTTCTAATAGTTTTTCCTCCTCTTTTTTGTTTAGATAGTTCATTTCACCGTTAGCTCCCCTTGCCTCTCGAAATTCACCTCGGACAAATGCAGCTTTAGGAGTAAGCTTTGGCATACTTTTTGGGCGTAGGTCTCTTCGCACAAAAAACGCATTAACTCCTGCCGAATTACAACCAACCAAATCATAGCCCTTTTTATTACCCAGTTTATACAAAGCAGCTAGTGACGCACCGAAGTATATCATCGAGGGGTGTGCTTTTGAACGATCAAAGTCATTCTTATATGGCACTGTGATTGCTTTGGTATCACCAAGTCTACTGTTAAATTCAATAACAACAATTGTCGGCTGAATAACGTCTATGGCTTCCCATATCCAATAATCATTGCCGTCAATGTCTATTGAAAGAAGACCGATATTCCCTTTTATTCCATTCTTGGTTAAAAGCCTGTTGATATTGATTTTATCAATAAAAGCATGTTCTGCTTTGAGATTGTGTCGCCAATATAAATCATGGTTTCTTATAGCATTAATGTTTTCTTCATTACCATCAAAAACAATCCCAGACCAGTTATCATTCGTTAAGAGATACCTTGTATTTGATTCAAGGTAGTCTTCCACGCCAAATTCAACAAATATTTTGTTTTTTATTTTTACCTTTTTCAATAAATATTGAATAATTCCATCTTCGCCCCATTGTGAAAAAACTTTGAATTCATAATCTTTGATATCTTTAGATTTCAAACTATCCAACTGACGCGATTCCACCCTGGCCAGTGCTTGCTGCAAAGCAATAATTCTATTCTCTATTGAATAAAGATTATTCTGAATTGAAATGTAGCTTTTTCGAATCTTCTTATAAGGGTTCAAAATCATGGGGTTAGTTTACCTCAAATAACATATTTCTAACAAGCAATATCGTAATATTTCTTGATCAAATAAATCTAATATCTTTTTGTATCGGCTTATGGAATATTGTTAAGCCAGCGTAGATCTAAATAAACATCGACACTACGCATAATAGCCAAACTTTTGGCAGCTGCATATTAAAACATCTGGTTCCCTAACCCACCCTGTAGTTAAACAACAATCATTCTATATTTACTTTTACGCTTACTAATTATTTCTGATACTTTTGTTAGTAATTTGAAGTGTTTCATATATAAATATATCTTTAGTTTAGTTTTGTGGTTCAAATCAAACTTTTTGTAATCACTAAAGTCTGGTCTGTAATATTTGTTTTTTAGCGATTCTGAAATAGCTGTATTCACATAGTAACTATAATATCGTGATGCCCTAATCTTAGCGTATTTATTTTGCTCAGAAAAACTAAGCAGTAACTTTGCAAGTAAAAGGTTTTGTTTGGAGTTTTTGTGTAACGCACTTTCTGGATGAATCCTATATTTATAAACAACCTTGTTAATTTTCTTAACTTTTATATCCTTCATCAATAAAGTTAGCCAAAGCTTATAATCCTCGGCAAAGTTTAGGCTTTCATCGAAATATTGAGTGACTAAATCAGTTTTCACACAAACCCCGCCAATGCCAATAAAGTTACCTTGGATTAGCCTTTTTAAAAGTTCATCTTTGTTATTTGGCAAATCACTAAAATCAGTCACAGTTTTACCATTATTTGGGCCACCTAAATACGAATATTCTCCAAACATGAAGTCTGAATCGTTAAAATGTTCTGCAAATACAGCAAGAGTGTTGGGTAGCCACACATCGTCAGCATCTAAAAAAGCCAACCACGGCCCTTTACTATGCTTTATGGCTAAGTTTCTGG
>JAUYJX010000044.1 GCA_030699245.1 bacterium
CAAAACATACCAGCTAATTTGGGCAATTGTAGCGGTGGAGGCTTTGACCTCTGGTTCAGTAGCTTTTATCAAGTATGAGGTACCGGAAATTCCGCCGCTCGGCAATATAGTATTAATAAAATTCATCACTATAGTGGTAATAAACAGACGTTTAAAGCCAATTTTATTTCCGTCAAATAATTTAAAAAAACTCTCAAAATATCGAGTATTTGCCCAATAGCTGAAGAAGCGTACGATTAATATCAGACTTAAGATAAAAATATTTAGTCCAGCCAGCAGAGCACTAAATTTCTGCAATTGATTAAAATTAATAATCAAAAAAACCGTAATAATAATTAAAATCAAATAAAAGAAGATATCCCTGAGCCTCAGCCGTCTTTCCATAAAAATACTATATACTTATACTATAAGAATTGCTATTACACTTCAGCGCGCCCATTATGTTCGGACGGGCTTTGTGTAACTGCTAAGTTTGGAGACTAAATTAATTATTGTGTCCTTGATCTAACAAGCGTATAATTTAGGTTCAGAGAATCACAAATTACGCGAAATGGAGTGAAGTCTAATGTCAAAAACCAAAGCCGGCGGTTCTACAAAATTAGGCCGCGATTCCCAGTCAAAAAGATTAGGTGTTAAATTATTTGGCGGACAAATAGTTCAGCCTGGTAATATTATTGTGCGCCAGCGGGGCACTAAATATATTAATGGCGAAAATACCATACTCTCTCGTGATCACACTATAGTCGCCAAAACTAATGGTAAAGTTAAATTTAGCAAACTAAAAAAATTAAACTTTTGCGGAAATCATATTAAAAAAACCGTCGTCGCTGTTACGCTAGATTAGGCTTTTACGCTTAAATCGGTTACCTGTTTTTGTTTTTTTTTGTATTTTTTAACCGCATCAATAAAATCTCGAAATAATGGATGCGGTCTACCGGGTCTTGATAAAAATTCAGGGTGGAATTGTACCCCTATAAAAAATGGATGATCAGAGAGTTCAATAATTTCTACAAGCTTTCTATTGGGAGATAACCCTGCTAAAATCAGTCCCGATTTAGTCAAAATATCACGATAATCATTATTGAATTCATAGCGATGCCGATGTCGCTCGGTAATTTTAGTTTTGCCGTATGCCCGGTAACTTCTAGAGCTTTTATTTAAGACTGCAGGGTAATTACCAAGTCGCATTGTACCGCCCATCTTAACTCCAACCTGATTAGGCATAATATCAATCACCGGATTAGCAGTTTTCGGATCAAGTTCTGCCGAATTCGCATCTTTGGTGTTTAGCACATAACGGGCAAATTCAATTACCGCTACCTGCATACCTAAACAAAGCCCTAGATAGGGGATTTTATTCTGGCGAGCATATTTAACGGCTAAAATTTTACCCTCCGTACCGCGATTACCAAAGCCGCCGGGGACCACAATACCGTCAAGACCTTTTAGCGGATCTAGCAAGCTGTCTAACTTCTCGGCATTTATCCATTTGATATTAACCTTTATGCCATGATACCAGCCGGCAGCGCGCAGAGCTTCAAAGACACTCATATAGGTGTCTTCGTGATCCAAATACTTGGCAATAATACCAATAGTTAGTTCATTTTTGGTATTTTTTGTACGCGTAATTAGTGCTTGCCAGTCAGTAAAATTAGCCTTTCTTTTTGGCAAATTCAGTTTTTCTATAATATAGCTGCCGATTTTAGCTTGTTCCATTTCCATAGGCACTTCATAAACAGTTTTGGCGGTAGGCAATGGCACTATAGCTTCACCCTCCAGGTCACAATACAAACTAAGCTTTTCTATGGCTTTAACGGTCAGGTGATGATCAGATCTGGCGCATAAAATATCAGGCTGGATTCCAACCTCTCTTAAGCTTCGGACACTATTTTGGGCAGGTTTGGTCTTAATTTCTTTACTGGTCGCTAAGTATGGCAAAAAAACTACGTGAACATAGAGCACATTTTCCTCTCCTACTCTATGCTTAATTTGGCGAATCGCTTCCATAAAAGCTAAACTCTCATAATCCCCGATTGTACCACCAATTTCTACAATATGAATATCCGAACCTTTGCCAGCGTGGATAATACGATTTTGGATTTCTGATGTAATATGCGGAATAATCTGCACCGTTTTACCCAGATAAGAGCCTTCTCTTTCATTAGCGATGACTTTAGAGTAAACTGTACCGCTCATTAGTGACGATTCTTTGGTTAATTCCCTGTCAATAAAACGTTCATAATGCCCTAAGTCCAAGTCCCCTTCAGCACCGTCACGGGTTACAAAAACTTCACCATGCTCGGCGGGATTTAGGGTGCCGGCATCGGTATTCAAGTACGGATCACACTTTTGCATATTTACCAAAAAACCTCTGGCTTTTAGGATGGTGCCTAAAGAAGCAGAGGTTATGCCTTTTCCTAGACCTGAGAGAACGCCTCCTGTGACAAAGATGTATTTTGTGTTTTTAGTTTTTGCCATTATCCTTCACTCCGTTTCGCATAATCTTTAATTTGAATTACTAAATAGCAAATTGGATCTTTGTTGTGATAATAAGCGTAGCTTTTGCGAAGCCTGCCTTGTCGGCAGACAGGTTTATTTGCCACCCTACTCGTTAATTACCATTTAATGATACCTTTTAATTTGAGAGGCGGTCAAGACAATTCATACTTTCCCGCGACAATCGAGCAACAGAAAGATTAGTAATTGATAAACAGAAGAAAACAAGATGTCTGAAGCCTTTAGGCGAGTTTCGCAGTTTTTATTATGTTTAGCTAATTATTAATCGCTTCTTGTTTGTGAGTTCCTTGTCGCGATTTTGCTCTACTTTCTTAAAAAGTAGAAAAGAAAAATATTTATCTCTTGTTACTTTTCAAAAAGTAACACAAAACTTCCGACCAGGACACAATCAAGAAACACTGTTTGTTATTTAACTTCCATATTCTGCGGAACTCACTTTCTGTTTACAGAAGCGTTCAAACAGTCCTCGAATATGGAGCATTAAATACCAAACAGCTTTCTGATTGCTTTATGGTCGGGAAATCTAGGTTCTAGTCTCAAGTATTCAAAATCAGAATCTAGAGCTTGCTATTTAAAATCTCAAAGGCTTTTTCCAGCTGGGGATCGCGCCCAGCATTATAGTCATCAGCAGAATTTTTAATCTCAATATCAGCTTTTATTCCGTCTTTGGAGATATTAACTCCTTTTGGCGTAAACCAGTGAGCCACCGTCACCTTAAGCTCGGAACCATCACCTAGTTTGACCACTTCCTGGACACTTCCTTTACCAAAAGTCTTCTCACCTACCAGAGTTGCTCTACCATTATCACGCAAGGCGCCAGCCATAATCTCGGAAGCAGAAGCACTGCCATTATTAATTAGTATAACTATTGGTACACCAGTCAATTTCCCACCTGCTGTGGCTTTAAGTACTTTATCGTCTTTAAACTTAGACTTTTCCTCTACCACTACTGTTCCTTCATTTATAAACTGTGAACTAACATCAACCGAGCTGTCCAAATATCCGCCAGGGTTATCACGCAAATCAATTACTACACCCCGAACTTTTTGATCGGAGAATTGTTTAGCTATCTCTTCAATTTTGCTGGCGGTATCTTCGCCGAAGCGTCTAATTCGGATATAGCCAACGCCATCTGTTTTAACTTCACTCCGAACGCTGGCGACATTGATATTGTCACGGGTAATTTCCAACTCTTTGGGAGTCTGGCCAACGCGAACAATCATCAGTTTGACTTTAGAGCCAGCTTCGCCGCGGATTTTCATAACTGCTTCATCGAGAGTCAGGGTTGAGCTATCGACCCCGTCAATTGAAGCAATAATATCACCAGACCTGATTCCGGCTTGATAAGCCGGGGTGCTTTCAATCGGTGCAATTACTGTTAATTTATTATTTTTTATTCCAACTTCTATACCTATACCGCTAAGTTTACCGTTGAGATCATTACTTAATTCCTTAGCTTCAGCTTCGGTCAGATACTCGGTATAAGGATCACCGAGCGAGCTGACCATGCCAGAAGTTGCCCCGGTAATCAGCTGATTTTTATCGACATCGCCGTCATATTTTTTATAGACTAAGTCCCAGACTCGCCAGAACTTATCGAGATTGACATTTTGATTAGTGCTTGGGCTAAATTTAAAAAGGCCAAAACCGAGCGTACCATTGCCAAATAGCACGCCAAAGGCAAAAAAACCAATGCC
>JAUYJX010000046.1 GCA_030699245.1 bacterium
TACACCTGTTACAGGGGAACCAACCCCAACTCCTGCAGAAAATATTCCTCCGGTAGCTGAAACACAAGCAAGCCCAGCCGGTGCTTATGGTGAACCTATGCCAACTACGCCGCCGCCTCCACCAGCTGGCGAAGGCGGACCGACTGCATCATATCCTGCTCCTAGCGATCTAAATGCTGGCTATCAGCAACCCTTAGTAAGTGATCAAGGAGCCGGTACGCTACCTCCGGATCAAGGATATGCTGGTCCATCTGAATATGAAATGCCTGCCCCTTCTTCTAGCGGAGGCGGACTAAAAATTATTTTAATTGTGGTCGGGGTTATAGTATTTGGATTAATCATTGGCTTAGTTTTTGTTTTAACTCGCAAGCCTGCACAAAAAACCGCCACTCAACCCGTTCAAACAGAGCAACCAGCTCAACCGCAAATTGAATTTAATAAAGAAATTACAGTTCCAGCTGGCTATGTTTCAATAGAGAGTGATTGCTATAAAACTGTAGTTATTAAAGATAATGATGTAAAAGATACTGGAGAATTTTGTGCAATGAAGGGTACCTATGGCGCAAAAAAACTTAGTACTCTTAAAATCGAAAGCGGCACGGATACAGTTGACCTAGATACCATCACTGTTGATTCTTTTAACAAACAACAGATAATTATAGTCGCCGCTGGCATAGAAAAAACCAAATTTTCAGAGATGGATGCAGTGAAAATTACTGGAGTTGATTCCACTACTGTACCCGGCCAGAAAATAAAAACCACCCAGTACATAGTTTTAGCACCGCCAGATCGTTATAAAAACAAGGATAATCAGCCAATAAAAAGTTTTACCATTACTGGAAGTGTGAATGATGCTTTTTCCCAAGGAGGCCTTGATAATCTAGTAAATAACTGGACATGGAAATAAGTTATTTAGATTTTGGCTAAAAAATATTCTTAAACTTGACTTTCCTGACCTCTCTACTAAAATAGCTTCATACCCAGAGGAAATCTCTTCGCCATTAGGGAGGGCCAATGCAAATTGCCAATGAAGATAATCCGAATAATCTCTCAAATGAGGTGATCGGATACGCAGTTGACTTGTTTTTCGAAGACTCTGCCATCCAAAAGTTGCGTAAAAAGAAAAAAATAAGTCAAAGAGAAGAAATATTTTGTGAGGCAAGGATTTTGACCTCACTCTCAAAACTCAGGATGGATGAGCCACTGCTAAGCGGTCGAGAGCTAGAAGCAGAAGTGAAAGAGATTGTCTGCTTGGTTATAGGTTTACTGAGGGAAAAGAGAAAACACCTTAGGCCGGTTGAAGATACTTCACCAAAACCAAGACCCGTTCCAAGACCGAGTCGCAGGGGACTATTGGATAATCACATTTGCGTCTCCAAAAGAGCCAGTAAAATCGACTCTTGGAGATCGACGTGATAGCAATCTTTTCCTCAATGGCGGCACCGAAAGGTGCCGCTTCCACTTTGTGTTACTACTTAAGCTTGCTATTTTTCGTTTTTATACTAAAATTATCTTGTTTTGCAGAGGGTGCCAATCGGGCGCTCTTTTTAGTTCTAGGAGGGAACTATGGCATTGGTACAAGTTCTTGAGCCCAAGGACACGGGTGAGATGACTTATTGGGTATTTAAGGCAGCCGTTGGTTATCTTTATGGGCATCCTAGAGTCGAAAGAACTAGATGTTCGAGACGAGAAGCAATGTGCTTTTTACGAAGCAAAGATAATGGATCCAGTAAGCTCATTGGTGCATCATCCAAGCTTCAAATGCGAGCAACGTAGCGCGGTCACATCTATCACTCGTTGTGTTGCCCGAGCGTTGAAAAGCTTGCCAAAGGCGAAGCCTTACAAGCCACCCAAGCATCGTCCTAAGACTAGGCCGAATTTGCCCTCATGGGCAATGCCTTTAGTGAAGCATCCGACCAAAGGCAAAATGCTTCCTCTAAAAGATTCGGGAGAGTGATCATCTGCGGCACCAAGCCAGGTGCCGCTTTCAATTTAGTAAGATAAAACGGTATTATAATAAAACGATGAAAGAATATAATTGTCACCAAAGCTATGCTTATAAACAAGATGTGATACAAATCATTTCACGTTTAAAATATATAATTAAGCGAAGCGAAAGCGTAGTTTAATGAACGAAACGGAGGAAATAAAAAACCGGCTTGATATAGTTGAAGTGATAGGCAGCTATATCCAGCTCAAACAAGCAGGACGAAATTTCAAAGCATTCTCGCCTTTCCACCAGGAGAAAAATCCTAGTTTTATGGTTAGCCCGGAAAAAAATATCTGGCATGATTTTTCTACTGATGAAGGCGGTGATATCTTTACATTTGTCATGAAAATAGAAGGCATCAGTTTCCCTGAAGCTTTGGAAATGTTAGCCAAAAAAGCCGGCGTGACGCTGAAAAAGAGAACGCCCCAGCAACAAAAAATCCAATCAAAAAAAACTAAACTATATGAAGCAAATGAACTTTCTACAAAATATTTCCAAGCCAGCTTAGCTAAAAACAGAAAGGCTTTAAAGTATCTTGTCAAAGAAAGAGGTCTCAAAACCCAGACTATCAAAAAATATCAGCTTGGTTATGCACCGAATGCTTGGGAAGCTTTGAGCAAATTTTTAATTAAAAAAGGTTTTGATGGCTCTGATCTTAAATTAGCCGGGCTAATCGGACAAAAAGACAGAACTAAAATTTTTGATATTTTTCGCGGGCGAATTATTTTCCCGATTTTTGACACTCAAGGCAGGGTTGTCGGTTATAGCGGACGCATCCTAGATGAAGATACCAAGGCGGCCAAGTATTTAAATACACCGCAAACCCCGATTTATAATAAAAGCAGCGTAATCTACGGGCTGTATCAAGCAAAAGATGCGATTCGTGAAAAAGATGAAGTGATTGCAGTTGAGGGTAATATGGATGTCATAGGACTTGCCAATAGCGGCCAAGAAAACGTAGTAGCAATTAGCGGCACGGCTCTAACCCGCCAGCAGCTTTTGGGTTTATCCCGACTAACCAAAAATATTAAAGTTTGTTTTGATAGCGATGAGGCAGGGATTAAGGCAACCCAGCGAGCTATTGAATTAGCTAGCGAGTTAGTGGTTAAGCTGATGGTAATTAGTTTTAAGGATGCTAAAGATCCGGATGAACTAATTAAAAAAGATAAAAAAAGCTGGGACAAAGCTGTAAAATCAGCTAAATATGCACCGGATTATTTGTTTGACTTAGCAGATGAGAAATTTGACAAAAAAAGTGCTGTTGGCAAGAAAAATTATAGTGACTTTTTGCTCGATGTAATTAACAGTTTAAGCGATGAAGTAGAAAGAGATCATTATATTAAACTCTTGAGTGAGAAATTATCAGTTAGTTACGATTCAGTTAGACAAAAATTAAAAGGCGCAAAAACGAAACAAAATGTTATTCAAAATAGTAATACTAATGAAAAAGAACAAAAAATTTCAGAAAAAAAGTCTAAAAACCAGTTAATTGAGGAAAACCTACTAGAAATTTTACTGGCCTTTGATTTTACCCGTTCAACGCTAGACGGAGTCGATCTAAACGATATTACAGAGGAAAACCGAGAAGCATTTAATTTGCTGGCTAAGAATCCCGAAGCTAACCTGGAAACATTCGCTAAGCAGTTGAAAAATAAGCAAAATTATGTTAAAATTCTTGCATTAAAGGGCGAGCAGGAATACAGCGACTTACCTAAGCAGGACTTAAGTCTGGAAGCCCACGCCCAAATGCGTCAACTGCATCATCTAAATTTAGAAACAAAAAAGAAAGAATTATCAGAGGAAATAGCCAAAGCCGAAGAGTCGGGTAATAAGGCCTTGGCCAAAAAGCTGTTAGCCAAGTACCAAGAATTAATAAATGAGGAGTAATTATGCCTAAAAAAACCTCAACTAATGTTAGCAGTGAGGAGAGCTCGGATTATACCAAGGAACTCGAGCGCTTGGTTACCAAAGGCCGCGAGCAGGGTTTTGTCACCCAGCAGGAAATTATGGCAACTATTCCTGATGCTGAAGATAACCTGGAAGATTTAGATGAACTCTATTCAACCCTACTGGATCAGGGTATTGAAATCGTTGACCAAAAAGATAAACTGATCTGGGCAACAGAGCCCGAAGAAGACATCGAGGGAGCTGTCAGTGAAGATTATCTCAAAGATATTGCCGATGACTCAGTACGTATGTATCTGCGCGAAATCGGTAAAATCCCTTTGATTAAAGCTGAACAAGAAGTGATCCTGGCCAAAAGGATTGAAAAGGGCGATAAAGCGGCCAAAGATGCACTAGCAGAAGCTAATATGCGCCTAGTTGTTAGTATTGCCAAAAAATACATTGGACGCGGCCTTGATCTATTAGATCTGATCCAGGAAGGCAATACTGGACTGCTGCGGGCAGTAGAAAAATTTGATTATACTAAAGGTTTTAAATTTTCGACTTATGCGACTTGGTGGATTCGTCAAGCCATTACCCGTGCCATCGCTGATCAGGCAAGAGTAATCCGAATTCCTGTGCATATGGTTGAAACGATTAATAAATTGATTCGTACTCAACGCCGGTTGACTCAAGAGTTAGGCCGCGAACCATTGCCCGAGGAACTAGCTAGTGAGATGGAGATTGATGTCGATAAAGTTAGTCATATTCTCAAAATTTCGCAGGATACTACTTCACTTGATGCGACAGTTGGTGAGGATGAAGATTCTTCGCTAGGTGATTTTATAAAAGACGAAGACAGCGTAACACCCGAAGAGGCTGCAACCTATCAACTGCTCAAAGAACATATTGACGATACGTTAGAGCTATTAACACCGCGTGAACAAAAAATACTGCGTATGCGTTTTGGTTTGGAAGATGGTAGAAGCCATACGCTAGAGGAAGTTGGTCAAGAATTTGGCGTAACTCGTGAACGAATCCGCCAGATTGAAGCCAAAGCTTTGGCGAAACTTCGCAAACATAAAGATTCCAAGAAGCTGCGCGACTATTTGCATTAAAAGAAAAAATTGTCATTCTAAATTCGTCTCCCGACCATCGACCATAAAGCAACCTGTCCGCCTCCGGCAGTTGCCGGATGGCGGATCAGAAAGCTGAGCTTTTTTCAAGGCCAGGCCTTGAAATCGCAGCTTAAGGCCTGGCCTTGAACCAGTAGGCAGGATTGTCGCGGTAAAAAACAAATCTGTAAGCAGGAAGCG
>JAUYJX010000003.1 GCA_030699245.1 bacterium
AATATTTCTAGAACGAAAAAGAATTGCCAAAGATTTCTTAATTGACAACAATATGATGGCATTTGCTACTGATATTAATATCAAATTTATGAAATATATTTTCGATGTTTTGAGACTTTCAAAGTTTGCACAAGTTGGAGCATTACCTTCATATAACGGATCAGATTTGTATGCAATAAAAGTCTTATTACCGGTTTCACAGAAAGAGCAAGAAAAAATTGCGGGGTTTTTGGGGATGGTGGATGATAAGATTTCTGTTTTGCAGAAGAAAAAAGAGCTGTTAAAAAAATACAAAAAAGGAGTAATGCAAGCTATCTTTTCTCAAAAAATCCGTTTTAAAGACGGAGATGGGAAGAATTATCCCGACTGGGAAGAAAAGCTAGGAAATGATGTATTTAGAAGTGTCACAGACCGGAATAATGGCCATCCTCTTCCGATTTTAGCAATAACACAAGATACGGGAGCAGTACCACGAGATCAAATTAATTATGATATCTCTGTTACCGATGCTAGCGTGGAAAATTACAAAGTAGTTAGAAAAGGCGACTTTATAATTAGCCTAAGATCATTCCAGGGTGGTATAGAATACTCGAACTATAACGGTTTATGTAGTCCCGCATACATAATTTTGAGGGCATCAATCAAAATAGATGAGCGCTTTTATAAATACTTTTTAAAGACTAAGAATTATATACAAAGACTAACAAAAAAGCTTGAAGGAATTAGGGATGGCAAAATGATAAGTTTTAAGTATTTTTCCGAAGTACCATTGCCATACCCAATGATTGAAGAGCAGCGAAAAATAGCAAAGTTTCTAACTTCTTTAGATGATAGAATTAAACTAGATGAAAGTAGGCTAGAGCAGGCCAAGCAATTCAAAAAAGCCCTCCTCCAGCAAATGTTTGTATGAATAATTCTTCGAGACTTATCTTTGCTTTATCAAATATGGAGGTACGAAATTACTTCAAAGATTGCAAACATTATGTCAGCTTTGAACTTCCGTACTATTTTGATTTTAGTCAGGTAATTATAATATCTAGCGCTTTATTGATTGGCAAGCAACTTGCAGATGTTTGTCGCAGAAATAGTGATGGCAAAAGCATCTGGCCAGCATCTTTTGGAAATGTTAATCACACAATATTGAGCAACAAAGATGGTTCCTTTGCATGGCGGCCTATGCAAATAATTCACCCCATTCTATATCTAGATCTCGTTAGTATTCTAACGGACCAAGATAATTGGAAATTGGTATGCAAGCTGTTTGCTAATTTTAGTAATTCGAGGGTTGACTGCATTAGCTTACCAAGGAAATCAATGAGTCAAGACTCGGACAAAGCTGAGCTAATAAAAAGCTGGTGGGATAAAATAGAACAAGAATCAATCCGAAAATCATTAGACTACAGATATGTTTTTATGACTGACATATCAAACTGCTACGGCTCAATATATACGCATTCTCTAGAGTGGGTATTTCACAAAGGTGGAAGGAACGGTGTTAAGAAAGACCGATCAAATGGCAAACCAGTTTATAATCTCGGTACGAAAATTGATCAGAGGTTGAGAAATATGAATCAGGGTCAGACAATAGGGATACCACAAGGAAGCACGCTAATGGATTTAATAGCTGAGATGGTGCTTGGAGGAGTTGACTTGGAACTAGACCAAACAATTAAAAATGAGCTTAAAGGATTTACTGATTTCTCAATCTTACGATACAGAGACGACTACCGGATATTTACTAACGATTTTCAAAAAGGCCATGAGGTTATGAGAATCTTAAATAATGCTTTGTACGGTTGGGGAATGAAAATGAATACCGTAAAAACTTTTAAAAGTGATGATTTAATTCTTTCAAGTATTAAGACCGAGAAGGTGGAACAAATAGTCAGCGCACCCATAAGACAATATTATCAAAAAGAAGCTTTAAGGATATATAGTTTATCCCAGAAACACCCGAACTCTGGTCTTGTCGCAACTGAATTAAGTAAGTTTTACGATAGAATTGACAAATCTAGACATCTTAAGCATTTTGATCATGAAGTTATAGCATCTATCATTACAATGATTGCATATTTTAGTCCGAAATATATCCCCCAAGTATCCGCAATTGTTAGTAAAATTATTGAGAAGTCAAAAGAACCGAGTTTCGGGAAGTCGTTGACGAAAAGAATATTCAAAAAGTTTGAGGACCTACCAAACACAGGGTTGATTGACATCTGGCTTCAACGTATTGCTGCCCCTAGTAAGATTCGGCTGGAGCTAAAGAGCGAGCTCACACAAGTCGCGATAGCTAAGAAGGATAACTCTATGATTTGGAATTCAGATTGGCTAGACGGGAAAAGTAAGAGCACTATAGATAAAGTCCCTATATCTAATCTAGAAGCACTAGTTGAAAGCGGAGACATATCGCCCGTAATTGAAAGACAAGAATTTCAGTTGTTTAGAAGAGATTATTTTTAGTTATGACAACACAACCTGAACAAGCATTAGAAAATAATTTAATTGCTCAGCTGCAAGAGATGAAGTATCAGTGGGTTAAGACTGTAGATGAAAAAGATTTGCTTGTAAATTTCAAAACTCAGCTCGAAAAGCATAATGGCATAATTCTAAGTGAAAAAGAATTTGGTAAAGTTCTAAATCACCTGAACAAAGGCAATGTGTTTGATCGGGCTAAAATATTACGCGATAAAATGTATTTGGCGCGCGATGACGGCAAAAGTGCATATATAGAATTTATCAATCAACGTGACTGGTGCCAAAATGAGTTTCAGGTTACCAGTCAAGTAACCATGGAGGGCTCATATAAAAACCGCTACGATGTAACGATTCTAATAAATGGCTTGCCACTGCTGCAGATAGAACTAAAGCGTCGAGGACTGGAGCTAAAAGAAGCTTTTAATCAAGTCAATCGCTATCATCGCCATAGTTATGCTTCATCTTATGGACTGTTCCAATACATTCAAATCTTTGTAATTAGTAACGGTGTAAATACCAAATACTATGCCAACAACCGCAATCAGAGCTTTAAGCAAACCTTCTTTTGGGCTGATAAAGATAATAAGAATGTCACCAAGCTCAACGATTTTGCTAAAAGTTTCTTAGAAAGATGCCATCTGGCCAAGATGATAACCAAATACATTGTGTCCAATGAAACTGATAATGCTTTGATGGTGCTAAGGCCATATCAATACTATGCGGTCGAAGCAATCATCGGCAGAGTAAAAAACAATCACAACAAGAACGGCTATATATGGCATACGACAGGATCGGGTAAAACCTTAACTTCGTTTAAAGCTAGTCAGATATTGATCGATATTCCAGAAATTCACAAAGTTGTCTTTGTGGTAGATCGCAATGATTTGGACTATCAAACAATTAAAGAATTTAATAGCTTTAAAGAAGGCAGTGTGGACGGAACTGATAACACGCGGCATTTGGTACGGCAATTTGGTGATGATACTCGATTAATCGTGACCACTATTCAAAAACTCAATACTGCGATCTCTCGCGAACACCATCAAAAAGAAATGAATAAACTCAAAGATAAAAAGATTGTCTTTATCTTTGATGAATGCCACCGCAGTCAGTTTGGTGAAACCCACAAGAAAATCACGGAGTTTTTTACTAACCACCAGCTATTTGGTTTTACCGGCACACCAATTTTTGCCGAAAATGCTGCTGGCAGTAGTCTGGGCAAACGTACTACCAAAGATTTATTTCACGATTGTCTGCATAAATACGTCATCACCGATGCTATAAAAGATGAAAATGTGCTGAAGTTTTCGGTGGAATATGTCGGTAAATATAGAGAAAAAGCTGGTATTAAAACAGAAACTGATATTGATGTAGAGGGGATTGATGTTAGGGAGCTAATGGAGTCACCCAAACGACTAGAAAAGATCGTCGATTACATAATCGCCAACCATGATCGAAAAACCCACGCTCGTGATTTTACCGCTTTGTTTTGTGTAAATAGCATAGAAGTTTTAACAAAGTATTACGAAATATTCAAAGCCAAAAGAGAAGCCGGTGAGCACAATCTAAAAATTGCCACCATTTTTAGCTACACCGTAAACGAAGAAGATAAAGACGCTAATGGCATGCTTGATAACGAGTTGCACATAGAAGGCGGAGGACCGGTTAACAAGCATTCGCGTGACAAGTTAGAGAGTTATATTACAGATTACAACAAAACATTTGGTACCAACTATACAACCCGTGATAGTCGAAGTTTTTACGATTACTACAAAAATATTGCCAAAAAGGTTAAGCAGCGTGAAATAGATCTTTTACTAGTGGTAAACATGTTTTTGACTGGTTTTGACAGCAGAACCCTAAATACTTTGTATGTTGATAAAAACTTACGTTTTCATGGGTTGATCCAAGCTTACTCGCGTACTAATCGTATTTTGAATGAACAAAAATCTCAAGGTAATATTGTGGTCTTTCGTAACCTCAAAAAAGCTACCGATGAGGCAATTGCATTATTTAGTAATAAAGATGCTAAAGAGATTATTTTCATTAAGCCATATGAGGAGTATCTGAAGCAGTTTAATGAAGCTCTGAGTGAATTACAGAAGCTCACACCGATGCCTGCAGATGTCGATACTCTCCATGGAGAAGAGCAAGAGCTTCAGTTTGTAACCAACTTTAGAGAACTAATGAGGATTAAAAATATACTCGTGTCTTTTGCCGACTTTAACTTTGACGATACCAATATGAGTTCTCAGATGTTTGAAGACTTCAAGAGTAAATACCTCGATATTTATGATAAAGTTCGTAGCGATAATGAAAAGGAAAAAGTATCCATTCTGGATGATGTTGATTTTGAGCTAGAACTGATCCGGCGTGATGAGATAAACGTTGATTACATAGTGCGGCTACTTGCTCGCTTAGTAGATGCATCAGAAGATCAAAGAGACAAATTGAAAAAGAACATTATCGATGCAATGTCCGCTGATGCTGTTTTGCGAAGTAAGCGAGAGCTAATAGAGAGATTTATCGAACAAAACATTCCAGATATTAAAGACTCAGATGCTGTGGAAGGCGAGTTCGCTGAGTTTTGGAAGAAAGAAGAGTCAGAGGCATTTAGAAAAATGTGCCAAGAAGAAGGTTTAGACACTGCCAAACTACGAGCCTTGATTGATAGTTATCTCTTTACGGATAGAAAACCACGACGTGAAGACTTTGTAGGTGCACTAAAGATACAACCAAAGATCATGGAACGCGATTCAATAATCAAAAAGATTAGTAAAAAGTTTAATAGCTTTATAGAAACATTTATAGAAGGAGTTTGATCGGGCATTTTGAAGATTATTGTCAAAGTTAAACCATGGGCGAAGGTTGAAGGTGTCGAACAATTTAACCATTCCTAAGTTCTTGAGAATACCAGAACGATAAAAAGGGAACAATGCTTGGGCGTAGAAAGTCCCTAAATTCTTAATTATGCTCATGCTTTATTGTTAAGCTTATCTGGGCTATAATTTAGTTATGAAAGAGGCATATAAAATCGTTGTATACAAAGAGGGCAAATATTATGTTGCCCAGTGTCTTAATATTGATGTTTCGAGCTTTGGAACCACCGAAAACGCCGCTATTAAAAATCTAAAGGAAGCACTTGAACTTTACTTGGAAGATTCAAGAGAAACATCAACAACCATAGAAGATCCTAAGGTTCGCACGCTGCATTTGCAGCATGTCTAAGCTTTATTCCTCGGCGCAGATAGTTAAAGTCCTTCGCAAAAAAGGCTTTGTTTTAATTTCCCAAAGAGGAAGTCATGCCAAATTCCGTAAAGCTTCAAAAACAGTAATTGTGCCAATGGCAAAAAAAGAGATTCCAATGGGTACCTTTCACTCAATCGTCCGGCAATCAGGATTAAAGAAAAATGATTTTTAAATTGAGACCCTAATCTTTGAAGATTATTGTGAAAGTTAACCCAAAGGCGAAGGTTGAGGGTGTCGAGCAATTTAACCATTCCTAAATTCTTGAGAATACCAGAATGATAAAAGGGAACGACTACCGTATGTAGAAAGTCCCTAAATCCTTAATTATGCTCATGCTTTATTGTTAAGCTTATCCGGGCTATAATTTAGCTATGAAACAGGCTTATAAAATCGTTGTATATAAAGAGGGCAAATATTATGTTGCCCAGTGTCTTAATATTGATGTTTCGAGCTTTGGAACCACCGAAAATGCTGCCGTTAAAAACCTGAAGGAAGCACTCGAACTTTACCTGGAAGATTCAAGAGAAACATCGACAACCATAGAAGATCCCAAAGTTCGCACGCTGCATTTGCAGCATGTCTAAGCTTTATTCCTCGGCGCAAAATAGTCGAACTCCCTAACCCATACCAATAACCACAATCCAACCATTCTCAAATTCTTGAGAATTTAGGAATGGTTTGCTAAGCTAAGGTTTATGTTAAAGCCGAGACAACTAGAAAGAATAACCAAAGGAATTGCCAACCATCGTCGGATCGCGATAATGGAACTGTTGTCTCATAGTCCAGAGCTTTCGGTTATGGAGATTTCAGATGAGCTAAAAATAAACTTTAAAACAGCCAGCGAGCATATCCGCAGATTAGCTTTAGCCGGGCTAGTGCTAAAAAGAAATCAGGGCGCAATGGTTCGCCACAAACTCACTTCCCAGGGCTTAGCCATTCTCAAGTTCTTAAGAACATTAGAATGATTAAAAACTAAATACTGGGTCGAGTATCTGCTAAAATAAGAATAACAAATTAATGAAAGGTTGGAACAATGAAGTCTAAAGAAGGTTTGTGGCAATTAAGTCCTAGTGGCTTGTATGGATATACCGAATGTAAATCTTGTTTTTGGGTTGATAACAATTACAAAAAGCAACCGAGCTTGCCGTGGCTACTGAACTCCGCCATGGATAGTATTCTCAAAAGCCGCTACGACAAGTACCGCGCTGATGACAGCTTCCCCCCAGAAGTTAAGAAAGATCTTGTAGCTGAAAAGATCAAACCATTCAAAGATTTAGATCAGCTCAATATTTGGCGTGAAAACATGTCATCTCTAATAGTAGTTGACGAGAAGGTTGGCTACTCACTACGAGGCAAGATTGACGATGTGATGGTAGAGACAGATGGGCGACTGGTACCGGCTGATTACAAATCATCTGGTAACCCGCCGTCTGAAGACAAACAAAAATATTATCGTGATCAGCTGACGGCTTACGGCTTTATGTTTTCTCGCCATGGTCATAAAGTTTCAGACCGAGCTTACCTATTGCATTATTTCCCAGTTGATAAGACCGACCCTGCGATTGAGGTGAAATTTGACGGTCACGTGGATGAAGTTGCTATTGATATAGGCAAGATTGAGCAAAAGCTAGCTGATATGGTTAAGCTGCTCAATGGAGCATATCCGGGACATAACGATGAATGTGAACACTGCTCATACCATTCCGGCAGGCACGGGGCAGCAAAATAATTCAAAAGGCTAAATTTATTTTAAGAAGGTAATTTATGCCAAAAAATGAAAGAAGCAATTAGTACCCAAACAAAAACATTAGTTGAAAATATAGTAAATCATCCTGAAATCAAAAAGCTTTTAGCGAAACTTAGGAAACACCATCCGGATTCATATCAGCATAGCATTCGGGTTGGCATGTATGCAGCGGAGCTGGGCAGAATCAATAAATTAAGTTCTGATGATATAGATTTACTAGCCAAAGCCGGGTTGCTGCATGACCTAGGCAAATGTGATATTGAAAAAGACATTCTAGATAATCCAGGTGAGCTAGATGATGCTCAGAGGGCGAGGATCAATCATCATCCTCACTTAGCTTTTATTAAACTAACTAGTCCTGAATTTGACGAGGTGCGCAAAATCGTTGTCGCTCATCATGAGTCTAAAACCAACCTTTATCCTAGGAGTGGCAATGATCGACGAGGTCACATCAGATCTTTTAAAGAAAGGCGCAAGACTGATCCAAGGATTGTGTATTTAACACAGATAGTTGCCGCAGCCGATATCTATGATGCACTCAAAGAGCCAAGATCTTACAAGAAACCTTACTCATTATCTAAAATTACCGATATTATGCTCAACACTTACATCGGAAATCAAGAATATATCAAACAGGTGTTGGGGTTAAATATTCCAGATACCAAAACAATTGACCTGTAATCTGATATCTGCTAGACTTTAATCTAATATTTAAAACACCCGCTGGATCGCCTCCTCTTTCGCTTTTAAAAAGCGTAAAGCACCGGCGCTAGGATATAAGGAGATAAATGCCTAGAACTGTTAAAAAAGATACAGCAGCTAAAACCACCAAGCCAAAAGCTAACAGCACATCAGTAAAGAAGGCTGCCGTAAAAGTAAAAAAAGCAACTGTCAAAAAAACTACAACTAAAAATACTAAACCGACCGCTAAAAAGGCTATAGCTAAAACTGCAACTAAAACCATAGAAAGAGAAACAATTAGTGCTAGTGCAGGGATAACCGCACAACAGCTACTAGTGGTCGGTGCTCATTTTGGCCACCAGACCCGTAGATGGAATCCAAAAATGGCTGATTTTATATTTGTCAGCAAAAATGGCATTCATGTTATTGATTTGACCAAAACCGTAGATCTGCTGAAAAAAGCTGCAGATTTTGCTCACAAAATAGCTTTGGCTGGCGGTGAAATTTTATTTGTCGGCACCAAGCGTCAAGCCCAAGAAATTATCAAAAAGGCAGCAATCGAAGCTGGCATGCCCTATGTAGCCAATCGCTGGCTGGGAGGTATGCTGACTAATTATCAAACAATATCTGAGAGCATTAAGCGATTAAAGAAACTGGAAGAACAGGGTTTTGGCGAAGAGCCCAGTGGCGATACTAAAAAGGAAGCCAGCAAAAAACAATTGGAAATCACCAAATTAAATGACGTTTTGGGTGGAATTAAACAGATGAAGGGTTTGCCGTCGGCAGTTTTTATTGTTGATATACCAAGAGAGCATATCGCAGTATCAGAAGCCTATAAATTAAATATTCCGGTGATTGCCATCGTAGATACTAATGCCGATCCATCTAAAGCTGATTACCCTATTCCGGCTAATGACGATGCAATCAAATCGATAAGTTTAATTACTGAGGCTATTGCCAAAGCCGCCAGAGAAGGTAGAAAGGTTTATGACGCCAAAACTAAAGAAATAAGCCAGCAAGAGGAGGCTGAAAATGAGTAATACCAAGGTGGAAAATATCAAAAACTTAAGGGATAAAACTGGAGCCGGTATGATGGACGCTAAGTCAGCTCTAGAGAGGGCAAAGGGTGACGAAAGAAAAGCTATTGAAATTCTGCGAGTCAAGGGACAGATTAGGGCTAATAAAAAATCTCAGCGTGAAACCAAAAACGGCCTGATCGAAACTTATCTGCACTCGGGTAAAATTGGAGTAATAGTTGAAGTTAATTGCGAGACAGATTTTGTTGAGCGAACTGATGAATTTAAAGAGTTAGCGCACGATCTTGCCATGCATATCGCGGCCGCCAGTCCTGAATATATTACAAGGGCTGAAGTGCCTAAATCGGAAGTAGATAAAGAAAAGAAAATAATCAAAAAAGAGCTTGCGTTACTGGGTAAACCTAAAGAACAACTAGATAAAATCATCGAAGGAAAAATGACTAAATATTACCGGGAAGTTTGTTTGATGGATCAGCCATTTGTCAAAGATCCCGGGGTAACAATTGAAAAACTAGTCAATCAAAAAATTGCTAAACTTGGAGAAAATATTGTAATCAGCCGATACGCACGATTTGAGTTGGGTGAAACAAATTAAAAAAGTTATAATAAGTTAAAGCTTATGCTTGATCAAATAATTTCTGATATCAAACCGAAGATGCAAAAAACCCTCATTCACCTGGAAGATGAATTGAGAAGTATTCGTGGTAGTAGAGCTCAAGTCGGTTTAGTTGACACGCTAAAAGTTGAGGTCTATGGACAAGAAATGCTGCTCAAACAAATTGCCACCATTACTACACCGGACGGGAAAACCATTGCTATTACTCCGTGGGACAAAGCTAATATCGCTACAATCGGAAAGTCTATAACTGACAATCAGGGCTTAGGTCTAACTCCGTCAAATGACGGTAATATGATTAGACTCGCTATGCCGCCATTAACCGAAGAAAGACGCCGCCAAATGATTAAAATGGTCAGCCAAAAGCTGGAAGCCTGTAAAATTTCACTTCGCAATATCCGGCATGAGGCAATCAATGATTTACACCATAGACACAGAGACGAAGAAATTAGTGATCAGCAGTTAAACGATCTGGAGCATAAATTAAAGGAACAGTTAAATAAGATTATTGAGGATTATTCAAAAAGGGCTGATGATATCTATAAACTTAAAGAAAAAGAAATGATGGAAGTCTAAATGGAAAATCCCAAATCAAGCAACCAGAATTTAAATCACTTGGCGATTATCCTTGACGGCAACCGGCGCTGGGCGAAGGCACATGGTTTGCCGAAAATCCAAGGTCATAAAAAAGGCTACGATAATCTAAAAAAAATTGCCTTAGCGGCTTTTGATCGTGGGATAAAATATTTCAGTGCTTTTGTTTTTTCAACCGAAAACTGGAACAGAGACAAGGGCGAGGTTGATTATCTAATGGATTTGGTAATCAAGGTATTTACAAGCGATCTGGATGAACTGGATAAAAAGAATGTCAAGATCCGAATTATTGGCAGTCGTGAGCGTCTGTCAGCAAAAATGATTGAGGCTATCGAGAGTAGTGAGCAAAAAACCAAAGACAATGACGGCGGTGTGCTTTGTCTGTGTTTTAATTATGGCGGTAGAAATGAGATAGTGCAGGCTTGTAAGCAAATCGTTAATGACGGGTTAGCTGGCAGTGAAATTACAGAAACCAGCCTTAAGGATCGGATGTACACTCACGATATTCCAGATCCGGACATGATTGTGCGAACCTCCGGCGAGATGCGGCTAAGTAATTTTCTGCTTTGGGGCAGTGCCTATGCTGAGCTTGAGTTTATAGATATTCATTGGCCGGATTTTAATGAAGATATGCTAGATAAAGTGTTAGCGGATTTTGCAAAAAGAAACCGCAGGTTAGGCAAATGATCGTCAGTATCATTTTGGTCATCTTATTTTTTTCTAGCTTAATTATTATCCACGAACTAGGGCATTTCCTGACTGCTCGCCGTAATGGAGTTACGGTAGAAGAGTTTGGTATCGGTTTTCCGCCAGCCATTTTTAAGTTTAAAAAGGGTCAAACAGTCTATTCGATTAATCTTTTTATGGTTGGCGGTTTTGTACGAATTAAAGGTGAAGACGAAGACGAGAAGATCAGACCGGCCAAAGACAGTTTTAATGCCAAATCTCTCAAGGTCAAAACCAAAATATTACTGGCCGGTGTGGCTATGAATCTTTTGCTCGCCTATTTGTTTTTTAGCGCCTTGGCAGCTTTTGGTATGCCGTCTCTTGTTGGCAAAGTGGCTGAAAATCCTTTATTTAAGTCTCTGCCCACAGGTGTTAGCGGATTAGTAGTCATCGGTGTTAATAAAGGTTCGCCAGCAGACAGGGCGCAAATTAAAGTCGGTGAAAAAATTATTAGCGCCAATGGTCAGAAGCTAAATTCATTTGATGAGTTGAAAAACTTCAATAAGAACAATGCCGGAAAAATCGTAACTTATGAATTAATCACACCTTATTCAAATAAAATACGGGCCGTCAAGATTCAGCTTAATACCCAAGAAGATGAGAGTAAAGGCTATCTTGGACTTGCTAGCATTTATGAACAAAATGTGCGTTATCAACTTTGGCAGGCACCGATTGTCGGAGCAATTATTACGGTTAAACTAATTTGGGCGACTTTAGCGGGACTGGTAGGGCTAATTATCGGCTTATTTACTGCCGGTAAGGTGAGTGAGAATGTTGCTGGCCCGATTGGTATTACGGCAATTTTAACCCATATTCAAAAATTTGGGATTAATTATTTAATAGTCATGCTGGCGTCAATCTCGCTTTCTTTGGGGGTGATTAATGCATTACCGATACCAGCACTTGACGGCGGGCGGGTATTTATCTTGTATTTAAATAAACTAGGCATCAAAATCAGCCCCAAAGCAGAGAAGTACGCGCATATTATTGGATTTGCTTTGCTAATTTTATTACTGATTATCGTATCAACCAGAGATATTCTAAGATTAAGGTCATGAATGAAACAAAAACACTAAAAGGCTTTAAGCCGCCTTGGGGTATATATGAAGTTTTAATTGTACTTGCAGTAACTATTTTGATACCGCTAGCAATCACTTTCTGGTTGAGCTTTATTACCAACTTAGGTTTTTTACCCAAAGCTGTTATCCAGTTTTTAGCTTCCGATAATATCTTATCATCCAGTTTGCGGGTGGCTTTTAGCCTAATACTGGAGATCGGCATGCTGGTATGGGTACTTAAGCGATATAAACTAAACTTAGGCAGTATGGGGTTTGCAAAGTTCAAACCGTTTAAAGCACTGCTTTTGATCTTGTCTTTTTATTTCTTGTTTGCGGCTGTTGTTTTAATAGTTTACGGCCTTGTCTCTTGGCTGTTTCCGTCTATCGATCTTAATGAGCCGCAAAAATACGTTTTTGAATTTGGTAATAAGGGAGTTGGACTGTATTTAAGCTTTTTAGTAACTGTACTAATTGCGCCGATAATTGAGGAAACTTATTTCCGCGGCTTTATTTTCACAGCATTATCTAAAAGAGGTGGTTATCTTTTTGGTGCGCTGGCTTCAAGCTTTATTTTCGGTCTGCTGCATTTTCAGACCAATATCATTATTTACACATTCCTGCTAGGATTATTTTTGGCATTTATGTATTATAGGTTAAAGAGTATAATTCCAGGAATTGTGCTTCATACAATTAATAATCTAGTAGCCTTTTTGATTATTAGCAAGGTGATTTAAATGACTTTTGAGAAAAAAAATATTCCTAAAAAAAGTGAGAATTTATCCCAGTGGTACCACAGGGTTATTCTGGAAGCTGAGTTAGCTGATTATGGTCCCGCTAAAGGCACGATGATCTTTCGTCCTTATGGCTACGCTATCTGGGAATTAATTCAGAAAGAATTGGATAAAAAGATCAAAGATAAAGGTGTTGATAATGCCTATTTCCCGATGCTTATTCCCGAATCATTGATTAATAAAGAAAAGCAGCATATCAAGGGTTTTTCTCCTGAGCTTGCGATAGTCACTATCGGCGGCGGACAAAAACTAACTGAAAAACTGGTGATTAGACCAACCAGCGAAACCATAATCTATGACAGTTTCGCTAAGTGGATAAGTTCCTGGCGCGATCTGCCGATTCAGCTTAATCAGTGGTGTAATATTGTTAGATGGGAAAAAAGAACCTACCCGTTTCTTAGAACCAGTGAATTTTTATGGCAAGAAGGCCACACTGCCCACACTAGTCATAAAGAAGCAACCAATATGGTTAACTGGGCAATAGAAGTTTATAAAGATATTTATCAAAATTTTTTAGCTTTAGCTGGATATGTTGGCAGCAAATCAGATTTAGAAAAATTTGCCGGGGCTGACAAGACTATGGCCTATGAAACTTTAATGCCATCAGGCAAAGCTCTGCAAAGTGCGACTTCTCACGATTTAGGACAGAATTTTTCAAAAACCTTTAATATCAATTATCAGGACAAAAAGGGCAAAAACCAATACGTCTGGCAAACTAGTTGGGGAATATCTACGCGTTGCATAGGCGGGATGATCATGGCTCACGGCGATGACAACGGACTTCGCTTACCACCCAAAATTGCACCTGTGCAGGTTGTCATCGTGCCGGTAAAAAATGATAAAGATCTGCTCAAATATGCGAATAAAGTTTATAAGATAATCAGCGAACAAGATATTAGGGTCAAACTAGACGATAGAGACGACGAAACTATGGGATATAAAATAAATAAATGGGAGCTTAGGGGGGCGCCTATAAGAATTGAGATTGGGCCAAAAGAGCTCAAAGAACAGAATTTAACAATTGTACGCCGGGATAATGGTGAAAAGATAAATTTGAAATTTTTTTTAATCAGTAAACTAAATCAATTGCTTGATGATATCCACGACAATCTACTGAAGGATACTAAAGAATTTTTGGATAAGAATACCTTTGATGCTGATAATTTTGACCAGTTTAAAAAGATCATGAAAACCACCAAGGGCTTTATTAGGGCTAATTGGTGTGAAGACATTGAATGTGAAACTAAGATAAAGGAACTGACAAAAGCTACCACCAGATGCAAAACAAATGAAAAAATAATCAAAGGTGCTAAATGTCTGTATTGTGACAGAAACGCTAAAGCCCAATGGCTATTTGCTCAGGCTTACTAAAAGCTAACTTTTGAACAAAATTTGCCTTGATTTAAAAAATATTTATCACCATTTTTAACCTGTAAAATAGCTATCTTGAACACTAAAATAGTTCACTGCGGCAGTTATTTTTTTAGACAAAAATCTAGAATATTAATTTCAGTCCTGATAAACTTCTATGTAAACAAAAGTCTCTAAAGTTAAAGAAAATGATCAAAAGAATTTTAGGAAAATTTTCGCATGATATCGGAATTGACCTGGGTACAGCAAATACTTTGGTTTATCTCCGAGGACGCGGCATTGTAATCAATGAGCCGTCCGTTGTGGCTATCAATACCAAGACTAAACAAATCTTAGCTATTGGTGATGAAGCAAAAAAGATGGTCGGTAAAACTCCTGCCAATATTGTAGCTACCCGACCATTGGTGGACGGTGTTGTTAGTGACTTTGAAATTACCGAGCAGATGCTTAAATATTTCATCGAGAAAGTGCATAAGGAAAGCTTTGTGATACTTCCCCGCCCACGCGTAGTGATTGGTATTCCATCAGGTGTCACAGAAGTGGAAAAAAGAGCAGTAGAAGATGCTACAACCAATGCCGGCGCACGCCAGACTTTCTTAATCGAAGAGCCAATGGCTGCGGCAATCGGCTCTTCGATGCCGGTGCACGATGCTGCCGGTTCGATGATAGTGGATATCGGCGGCGGTACAACTGAAGTGGCGGTCATTAGTTTAGGGGGTATCGTATCTTCACGTTCGATCCGTATTGCCGGTGATGAAATGACCGAGGATATCATCACTTATTCAAAAGAAAAATTTAATTTGCAGGTAGGTGAACGTACCGCCGAAGCGATTAAAAT
Organism: bacterium; assembly: GCA_030699245.1. Lineage (GTDB taxonomy): Bacteria > Patescibacteriota > Saccharimonadia > CAILAD01 > JAUYJX01 > JAUYJX01. The sequence goes on from JAUYJX010000003.1 coordinate 15,184, forward strand.
CTCTATCGGCTCAGCTTATCCTACAAATAAGGAAATTGAAGCTCCGATTAGAGGTAGAGATATGATCACTGGTTTGCCAAAAGAAATTATGATTAATTCTGAACAGTTGAGAGTAGCTTTGTCGAAAAGCGTCAAGGCAATTGTCGATGCGGTAAAAACCACCATAGAGGAAACCCCGCCGGAACTTTTAGCTGATATTATGGACAGAGGAATTTATTTAGCAGGAGGGGGAGCTCTTCTTAAAGGCTTAGATAAACTACTAAAAAGTCAAACTAAAATGGCAGTACATGTCACTCAGGACCCGCTTACCAGCGTAGTGCGCGGCACCGGTGCGGTATTGGAGGATATTGATAAGCTAAAAGATGTTTTGGTCACCACTCAATATGAGAAAGCACCAAAATAGCCGATGAGAAACCGGGTCAAAACCACAATTACAATTGTCTTAATAGTAGTTGTCTCACTGATACTGTTAAATACTGCTGGTGTTTTAAATCCGGTTAAGTCAATTATTGATGTAACGATTTCTAATCCAGTTCGATTGGCTTTCAGCGAAGTTGCGGGAAGTTTATCTAAAAGCCTTGGAGTGATTACTAGTATTGGCAGCTTAAATGCCAAAAATACTCAATTAGAGGTGCAGGTTACTGAGCTTAAAAACAAACTTTCCGAGCTCAAAGAAGTCAAGAATGAAAATGATATTTTGCGTGCTCAACTAGGCTTTGAGAGCCGCCAGCCGCTCAAAACCATCCCGGCAAGGGTAATCAGCTTTGAACCAGACAATATCCGCAAATTTTTAACCCTAGATAAAGGTTCGCGGCACGGTCTGAAAAAAGGCATGCCAGTGGTATCGAGCGGTATTTTAGTCGGAACCTTAGATGAAGTGGACAGTTTTTCCTCTAAAGTTTTCCTAATTAATGATCCCGAGTTTCGTATTCGGGCAATTGGTCAAGACGGTAGAGCCTCAGGAATAGTACGCGGACAATTGGGCCAAGGATTACTTATGGAAAAGATTGCCCAGAATGAAATTATTAACTTAAATGAATTTGTAATTACCGCTGGTTCAGATGATGTGCCAAAGGGTATCTTAATTGGGCAGGTGGAGGGTATCGTTAGGAACGATAATGCAATTTTTCAATCAGCGGACTTAAAAAGTTTAATAAATCCATCAAAATTAGAGCTGGTTTTTGTAGTAACGGAGAAATAAATGCGTACATTTTTTCTAATCCTTATGGTAGTGCTTTTGAGCCTAATACAAATTAGCGGGCTAAATAATTCTCTTTTTGCTATTACCCCCAATTTTGTCCTGGCGGGCTTAGTAGTTTTAGCTATGTTGATCGATTTTAATCAACTAATTTGGCTAGCATTTACCGGCGGGTTGATTTTGGATTTTAATAGTAGTGTTGATTTTGGATTAAATACTGTTTTTCTGATTTTAATGATTTTAGTCATCAGATTGATTATTAAAACCAGTGAAATTTCGACAAAACTGATCTATAGCTTGATTATCGTAGGTATTGCCACAGTTTTTTATAATCTGGTAATCTTCACCACTATAATCAGAAGTTCCGCGATAATCAATCCGCTGAACCTGGGTTTTAGATTAGCTGTGGAATTAGTCTGTAACCTGGTATTAACTGCATTGATTTACTGGCTAGTAGAATTTAGCTTAGCTAAAATTGAAGAATTTAATAAAACCAGAAAGTTAAAATTATCGTGAGTCTATTCGGCGATTTCAGTGAAAAAGCTTTTAATTTCAAGCAAAGTAAAAAAGAAAAAATAGTGACGCAGAGCGAGCATTGGTCAGCTGCCATACTCTCCGGCAGTGAAGACTCTCGAGCTATTGAAGAACCGATTAGGTCAAATTATCTTAAATATTTTTTTGGAACGATTTTTATAATCGTAACTGTACTATCGGCCCAGCTATTTAATTTGCAGGTAATTAACGGGCAGAAGAATTTAGCCTATGCTGATAATAACCGAATTCGGGTGCGCAATATCAGAGCAGAAAGAGGTGTAATTTATGATAAGAATAAACAAATTATTGCTCGCAATCTAGCCAATTTTGATCTGATAGTATTACCCAATCAGCTGCCCAAAGATGAAAAAGAGCGCCAAGCTTTGTATGAAAATATAGCTATTCTTGCAAATATCAGCAAAGATGAGGTGGTCAAAAAAGCCGAGGAGAGGGGGCTAAAATATTCACAGCCACTACTAGTGGCGACAAATATTTCGCGCGATCAAGCTCTAAATGTGGAGGAGAAGAGCAAGGATTTGAAGGGCTTTAGCCTGGATACTAACCCTGTTAGAGAATATTTGGATGGCGGAAGCTTGTCGCACTTTTTAGGCTATACTGGGCGTATAGCACTGGAAGATAAGGTTGACCCAAGTATCTACACACCAACTGATTTAATCGGCAAAAACGGATTAGAAAAAGCTTATGAGCCCGACCTTAAAGGCATTAACGGGCGAGAACAAGTGGAGGTGAATTCTTCCGGAAAACCAATTAAACTGTTAGCTTCACGCGAAGCTAAGGCTGGCAATGATCTGGTGCTGACTATTGACAAAGGACTGCAGGAAAAAATGGCCCAGTATCTTTCTGAAGGACTAAATAATGCCGGCTCTATGCGCGGCGTAGCTGTGGCCATGGATCCGAATAGCGGCCAAATTTTAGCCGCAGTAAGCACACCGAGTTATGACAATAATTTATTTGCTCACGGCATTAGTAATAATATTTATAATAAATTGGTCAATGATCCGAATAAACCGCTACTTAATCGTATAGCCTCCGGGACTTATCCGATTGGCTCAACAATCAAGCCTTTTGACAGCGCGGCTGCTTTGCAGGAAAAAGTTATAACACCCTCTACTACAATTGAAGATCGAGGTAAAATTGATGTGCCAAATCAGTACAATCCCTCAATCGTCTACACCTTTAAGGGATGGAAACCAGAAGGGCTCGGCGTTGTTAATGTCAGCAGAGCAATTACCTGGAGTTCAGATATTTTCTTTTATGTGGTCGGCGGCGGCTATCAGGGGTTTAAGGGGCTAGGTGCCGACCGTTTGATTACTTATCTGAAAAAGTTTGGTTTTGGTCATAAAACCGGTATTGATACTAATGATGAAGCCAGCGGCTATGTACCGACACCAGACAGTAAAAAAGCTCGCACTGGCGAGCCCTGGTATATCGGTGACACTTACAATTTAGCAATTGGCCAAGGTAATTTGCTGGCCACCCCATTGCAGCTTTTAATCGCTACATCTTCTATTGCTAGTGGCGGAACAATTTATCAGCCAAGACTAGTTAAAGAAATTATTGCCCCTGAAGGTAAACCAGTAAGAACCATCAACCCCGAAGTGTCAGCTAATAATTTCGTCTCAGATGAAAATTTGCGCATTATTCAGGAGGGGATGCACCGGGTAGTAACCGAAGGTACAGCTTGCTGTTCGATTAAAAATGAAGTGCCAGTCTCGGTTTCCGGCAAAACCGGCACGGCAGAAACTTCTTCCGCTGGTTTTGATGGCAAGAATTCACGAACTCGTCCGCATGCTTGGTTCACTTCTTATGCCCCCTCAGACAAACCAACAATCGCCATGGTTGTGCTGGTAGAAAATTCCGGTGAGGGCGCAGAATACGCCGTACCGATTACCAAAAACATTCTCAAATGGTATTTTTCTCCTCATTAAATTGCAAAAAATCTTTAATTATTGACAATTAATTTGTTTTAAGCGAAAATAGTCTAACCATTTAAATCTACTTATTTAAAAAATAAAAAGATTATCACTAATTGATTTAATAGAGAGCTTTTTAAGCTCCCGTGGTGTTTTTACTTAAATAATCAAAAACATGGTTCCCAAAAAAGAATTTTATTTAACTACAGAAGGTATAAAAAAATTAAAAACCGAGCTTGATGACTTGGTGAATAATAAGCGTAAAGAAGTTGCCAGAGCGCTAAAAGAAGCCAAAGAATTTGGTGATTTAAGCGAAAATGCCAGTTGGGACGAAGCAAAAGATCGTCAGATGTTCATTGAATCAAGAATTGCTGAAATTGAGGATATCTTAAAAAACGCCAAAATTATTCATAAATCCAAGTCTGATAAGATAGGTGTTGGTTCGGTTGTTCATGTTGAGCTCGAAGAAGGTACCCAAAAATTCCATATTGTTGGATCGGCCGAGGCCAGCCCAGAAAAAGGTAAAATTTCTAATGAATCGCCAATCGGCAAAGCTTTGATCGGCCGGGCTGTCGGCGAAGAGATAGAAGTAGAAGTTCCTGCCGGTAATATCACCTATAAAATCCTAAAAGTAGAATAAAGTCCAAACTTTAGCTTATAATTAGTTAAAGATGGAAGATTCAAGATATTGGCTAGATATTTTATGTCAGCAACTGACTCATAAATATCAAGATAAGAAAATCGTCATAGCTAGTGGCGCTACGCCCTCTGGACCATATCATGTTGGTCACATTAAAGAGATATTCACAGCTGATGCGATTAGGCTGGCTATGGATAAGCTGGGTTATTCAAGCTATCATATTCATTTTATTGATAGTTTTGATACACTGAGAAAACGCTATCCATATCTGCCAAAGAGCTATGAGGAGCAAGTAGGTAAGCCATTATATCTAATACCTTCAATGGACAAAAAAGCTGCAAACTATGCTCAAGGTCACTTTGCTAAGTTTAGCAAATCGCTGCCAAAACTGGGGATAGACAAGCTGGATTTTGTCTGGATGCACAAAGTTTACCAACAAGGAAAAATGGCAAAAGCCATCAGTATTGCTCTAAAAAACCGGCAGAAAATAGCCAAGATTCTTAATAAAATTTCCGTCAGAAAGCTAGATGAGAATTGGTGGCCAATTCAAATATCAGACAAGAGCACCAATAGTCTAAGAACGGCAAAATTTATTAGTTATGACGAAAAACTTGGTTTGGTCAGTTATTTATCCCAAGATGGTAATAAGTACCAAGCTGATATTAATAAGGGCGAAATCAAGCTGGACTGGAGATTAGATTGGCTCGCACGTTGGTATATCTATGATGTTGACATTGAACCGTTTGGCAGGGAACATGCTTCAGCGGGAGGTAGTTGGGATACCAGTAAAGTAATCGCCAAAGAAATTTATGGTATCGAACCGCCCATACCTGTGGCATATGAGAATATTCACCTGAAGGGAGACAGCAAAAAAATGTCGTCTTCTGTTGGCAATCTGGTCAGCATCGAAGATGCTCTAAAAATTATTCCACCAGAAATTTTGCGATATTTCGTGTTAAAGAGTAGGCCAGAAAAACAGCTAAGTTTCGATCCAGGGATTGGTATATATAACCTAATAGATGAATTCGCTAAAGTAGCTGTTGAAACTGCCGATAAAAAAAATCCGCAGTTTGAGCAGGCTTATGAGCTTTCGGTTTTAGTAAAAGACAAACAAACTGTTAGCAAAATTCCCTTTTCTCATTTAGTTACCTGTTATCAAAGCGCCCAAGGAAATATTGATGAAACTTTTGTGGTGCTAGAACGAACCGGCTACGGTACGGAAACCAAATCTGAGCCGGAAGTAATCAAACGTCAATTGAAAAACGTTGACTACTGGCTGAAAAATTATGCGCCGGATAATGTTAAATTTGCGTTGCAAAAGAAATTGCCCAAGCTTGATCTATCGATTAATCAAAAGCAGTTTTTGGCGAGTCTGGCTGATTTGATGGAAAAGGATAAAAACTTAAGTGCCCAAGCCATTCACGATGCTATCTATAATATTGCAACAAAGTTTGGGATTAAACCAGCCGAAGCTTTTAAGACCATCTATTATTTATTTTTAGCTCAGGATTCTGGTCCCAAGGCTGGTTTTTTCTTGGTTACACTTAAACGCGACTTTGTAATTAGACGTTTAAGGCTTAAAGACTAACCGTAAATAGCCTATAATTAGAATATGTTAGATATCAGATATATCCGCGAGAATCCTCAGCAAGTCGCCGGTAGCATAAAGAGGCGGGGATTAAAACTAGATTTAAAAAAACTTTTGAGCATTGATAAAGATAGATTGAAATTAATCAGTGAAACAGAGAAACTTCGCTCCCAGCTGAAATTAGAAGGCAAGCCAATTAAAGCCAAAATCGAGAATCTAAAAAAGATTAAAAAAAGCTACGAAATTAAAAAAACTAAACTCGACCGTTTAGATGAGCAGTTTGATAATTTGATGCTAGGCATTCCTAATTTAATTGCACCCAATACTCCAGATGGAGGGGAGAAGGAAAATCGGGTCGAGAAGAGCTGGGGTGAAAGTAACTTAAATTTTATCGCCAAAGATCACTTGAGCTTAAATAAGAAAACAGCTTTTGTTGATTTTGAATCTGCGGCTAAGTCGTCCGGTAATAAATTTTATTACCTCAAAGGCAAAGGAGCGAGCTTATGGCTGGCACTAGTTAATTTTGTCTCGGAACTTATCAAAAAAGAAGGCTTCGAACTAATGATGGTACCGCATTTGGTAAATAACCAAGTGACTAGCGGTACTGGCTTTTTACCTAAGGGCGAAGAAAGGCAGATATATCACGTTGAAGATAGTAATCTAAATCTGATAGCCACAGCCGAGATGCCGCTGACCGCTTATCACATGGATGAGATTATCGATTTAAACCGCGTTGAAAAAATTGCCGGTCTTAGTCCCTGTTATCGCCTGGAGGCTGGTGCTTATGGCAAATTCTCCAAAGGCTTATACCGAGTTCATCAATTTGATAAATTAGAGTTGTATATTTTTTGCAAACTCGAAGGTAGCAATAACTATCTACAGAAAATTTTAGCCTTACAAGAAAAAATTTACCAGAAACTCAATATTCCTTATAGGGTTACGCGAACTGCCACGGGTGATTTAAGTGCCTCGGCTTATGAAAAATATGATTTAGAATATTATGCGCCCGCTGAAAATAAATATCGAGAATTAACCAGCTGTTCGAACTGCACGGATTTTCAAACCAGGAGACTTAATATCAGATACCGTGACAAAGACAATAAATTGCAATTTGCTCACAGTTTGAACGGTACGGCAATTACTTCTTCTAGAACTTTGATTGCTATTATCGAAAATTACCAAACCAAAGACGGATCAGTTAATATCCCGGAAGTGCTGCAAAAATATTATGGAGCGAATAAATTATGAGGAGGGTATAGCTTGCTAAAAATTGATGCAGTTGGACGAAATTATCATATAGACGATGAACTAGAAGAGTATATCAATCAAAAACTCGGTGGTCTGGACCGTTTCTTGCCCAGAGAACACAAATCAGGACAAATGCGCGTAGAAATTTTCAAAGATCCTTCTGGTAAAGAAGATAATCATTATAAATGCAAGGCGCATCTAGATGTGCCGACCACCAATATAATCGCCCAGGCAGCTACTATGAATCCACACGCGGCAATTGATATTGTTGAAGAAAAATTAAAGCTGCAGATTAGAAAATATAAGGATAAATATAAACCTAGACGGGCTGGTTTAAAGGAACTATTTGATCGGATCCGTCCTCGCAGAGGCTAGCCTAACTGCTCGAAAGACGAACTAAAACCAGCTATAATTGTATGGTTAAATAAACTAATATGTCGATTTTACATAAAATTTTTGGCGATCCGAATAAACGTGCAGTTAAAAAAACCAGCCCGATAGTTGAAAAAGTTAATAGTCTAGAAAAAGAGCTAGAAAAATTATCCGATACACAACTAAAAGCTAAAACAGATGAGCTAAAATCCAAGCTAAAAAAGGGCCACAGTCTGGATCGTATTTTGCCGGAAGCCTTTGCACTAATTCGTGAAGCTTCGAAGCGAACGCTTAAACTGCGCCATTTTGATGTCCAGCTGGTTGGTGGTGTGGTATTGCATCAGGGCAAAATTGCCGAGATGCGTACAGGAGAGGGAAAAACTCTAGCTGCTACCCTGCCTGTTTATTTGAATGGTTTGAGCGAAAAAGGCGTGCATGTGGTAACCGTCAATGACTATCTGGCTCGCCGTGATGCCGGCTGGATGGGGCAAATTTATCACTTTTTAGGCCTTAGTGCCGGTGTAATTATCCACGACCAAGCGTTAATTTTTGATCCCAGCTACACCGATGATTCGCACACAGACGCCAGGCTGCGTCATTTGCGCCCTGTCAGCCGAGCTGAAGCATACAATGCCGATATCACCTATGGCACTAATAATGAGTTTGGTTTTGATTATCTGCGGGATAATATGGTGCAAGACGAAAGCCAGATGGTACAGCGCAAATTTAATTTTGCGATCGTTGATGAGGTTGACTCGATACTTATCGATGAAGCCAGGACACCGCTGATTATTAGTCAGGGCGGGGCTAAATCTACGGAGAAATACTATACTTTTGCTAAAATTGCCAGATCGTTAACACCACAAAAGGATTATACGCTTGACGAAAAGCAAAAAGCCGTCAGTTTGACTGAAGAAGGCATTGCCAAAATTGAAAAAATTCTAGGGGTTGATAATGTTTATGAGGCTGGCAGATTAGAAGATGTTCATCATATCGAACAAAGCTTAAAAGCCGAAGCGCTATTTAAGCGCGACCGTGATTATGTGGTATCTGACGAGGGTGAAATTATTATCGTTGATGAATTTACCGGAAGATTAATGCAAGGACGCAGATACAGCGAGGGTCTGCATCAGGCGATTGAAGCCAAAGAAAACGTTGAAATCAAACAGGAATCGCAGACATTGGCGACCATTTCATTTCAAAATTATTTTCGTCTGTATCCAAAACTGGCCGGTATGACTGGCACAGCTTTAACCGAAGCTGAAGAATTTGGCAAAATTTACGGGTTGGATGTGGTTAGTATCCCGACCCATATGCCGATGATAAGAACCGATATGCGTGATCGAATTTACAAAACTGAGCTGGCTAAGTTTGAAGCTGTTACCAGTGATGTAGCCGAGCGTCACAAAAAAGGCCAGCCGGTGCTGCTGGGAACTGTCAGCATCGAAAAAAACGAATTTCTTAGCTCCCTGTTTACAAAAGCCAAAGTGCCTCACGAAGTTTTAAATGCCAAGAATAATGAGCACGAAGCAGAAATCATTGCCCGCGCCGGACAAAAAGGTGCAGTGACATTAGCTACCAATATTGCTGGTCGCGGCACCGATATTGTGCTCGGCGAAGGTGTGGTAGACCTAGGAGGTTTGCACGTACTAGGCACCGAGCGTCATGAAGCTCGTAGGATTGATAATCAATTGCGGGGACGATCTGGCCGTCAAGGAGATCCGGGATCCAGCCAATTTTTCGTTTCACTAGAAGACGATTTGATGCGTATTTTTGGCAGTGAACGAATCGCTACTCTGATGAACACCCTGGGTTTACCCGATGATACACCAATTGAAAATAAAATGATCACTAAAGCACTGGAGAGTGCACAGAAAAAAGTCGAAGGACATAACTTCGATATCCGTAAACACTTGGTGGAATATGACGATGTGATGAATCAGCACCGTGAAGTAATATATAAAAAGCGCCGTGAATTTTTAACTCAAAAAGATCTAAAACCGCAAATTTTAGAGTCAGTCAAATCACAGATTACTAGTATCGTTAATTCCAATACTGATGCCAAAACTGGCCAGGTGGATTTAGAAAAAGTTTTCAACCATGTCTTAAACATTATGCCAATAGACATCAATTGGCCGAAAGAGATCAAATCCAAATTACCTCAAGATCTGATCAATAATTTGTATGAATTAAGCGAAAAACTATATGAACTTCGCGAGAAGCAGTTTGGGTCTGATGCAACGCGAATTATGGAGCGCTTGGTTTGTCTGAAGGTAATTGACAGTTTATGGCTGGAGCACCTGGAAGCTATGGATCACCTGCGTGAAGGCATCGGATTGCGCGGTTATGGACAGCGTGATCCGCTGGTTGAATACAAGTCTGAAGCTTACAAAATGTTTCGCCAACTGCTAAATAGAATTGACACCGACATTTCTGGGACTATCTTTAAAGTTACGATTACTATTGATCGGCCGATTGAAACAGAAATTACCGAAGGCGCCAAACAAGCAGTTTCACCAACTGATGAATCAGAGGATATTCAGGAGTCATCAGGCAATCGATCACAGCGGCGAAGTAAGTCAAAGAGAAAGCTCAAGCAAACTAAAAAAAGACGCAAAAAAAGATAGATGAAGATTGCAATTCTTGGTTACGGCGCGGAAGGCAAATCTGCCTACAGTTATTTTGCTAAAGATAAAAGTAATCAAATTACAATTTGCGACGAAGATGAAAGTTTGGAGTTGCCCAAAGATGTAAGGGCTAAGCTAGGAGAGGATTACTTAAAAAATCTTGACAAATTTGATTTAATTGTGCGCTCACCAGGCATCAAATTAGCTAACATTAAGACCAGCAAGCCAGTTACTTCGGGGGTGAAAATCTTTTTTGAAAAATGCCCAGCAAAAATAATCGGAGTTACCGGCAGCAAGGGCAAAAGCACCACGACAACCCTTATTTATGAAATTCTAAAAGCTGGGCATAAAAAAGTCTGGCTGGGTGGCAATATCGGCAAACCGGTGCTGGATTTTTTGGATAAAGTTAAACCAAATGATCTGGTTGTTCTGGAATTATCCAGCTTTCAGCTGCAAGACCTTGATAAAAGTCCGAGTGTAGCAGTAGCGCTGATGATTGAGAACGAGCATCTGGATTATCATCAGGATTTTGATGAATATTTTTTAGCCAAAGCCAATATCTTCAAATATCAAAAGACAAATGACACAGCGGTATTTAATATCAATGACAAATCCTCTGCTAAGCTGGCTAGTTTTTCACTAGCTAAAAACAAAATTCCTTATGGTGTGAGTGAAAATAATAAAACAGGTGCTAGAGTGGTTGGGGATACTATATATATAGGAAGCAACAAAATTTGCTCCACAAATAATGTTAAATTGCCGGGTGCGCATAATCTTGACAATGTGCTAGCAGCAATCGCAGCCAGCTGGCAATTTATAAAGGAACCCGATCCTATCATCAAAGCCTTAAGCACATTTACAGGACTCAAACATCGCTTGGAGTTGGTCACTGAAACCGGCGGTGTAAAATATTACGATGATTCTATTGCTACTACGCCTTCGTCAGCCATCGCGGCGATCAAAGCTTTTAAAAGTCCAAAAGTAATCATTCTTGGCGGTTCGGACAAAGGCGCGGATTTTGATCATCTGGCAGAAGTTATCACTAGCAGTAATGTAATAGGTGTTGTG
>JAUYJX010000004.1 GCA_030699245.1 bacterium
GCCCCTGGCACCTCTGATTGGTTTGAGGATCAGGAGCGGTTGGCAAACTTGGTTGAAGGATGGAAACAAGCTTGCAACTTGGCTCGCTGTGTTTGGGGTGGCGGTGAAACACCTACTCTTAAAGGTGTCGTAGGACCTCACGCAGTGGTGCTAAGTGGTTCAGCGGTTGGTATCATCAAGCCAAAGAGCCGACTGATTAGTGGCAACGTTAAGCACGATGACGCCATTGTCATGCTGGCAAGTTCCGGCATTCATGCCAATGGTCTGACATTAGCTCGCCAAATTGCAGAACGGGTAGGCTATGATAGTCTGCTCCCTGACGGACGAATGTATGGCGAAGCCTTACTGGATCCGACGACCATCTATGTTCCGATCATCGAGGACTGCCAAGATGCTGGTGTTAACATTCACTACACAGTTAACATCACTGGTCATGGCTGGCGTAAGTTGATGCGCTTGGTGGAGCCGTTTGTCTACATCATTGAGAACATTCCAGAACCACAACCGGTTTTTCGTTTTATTCAAGAGAATGGACCGGTTGATGATGAAGAGGCTTACGGCAACTTCAATATGGGAGCAGGTTTCGCTCTCTATATAGATGAGACTGATGCCTCTAGTGTCATTCAAGTGGCCAAGCAACACAACATCGAAGCCTGGGTGGCGGGTCACATTACCAAGGTAGATGATCAAAAACAGGTCATCATCCAGCCCAAGAACCTGACATACGAAGGAGAAACACTCGGAGTTCGGTAAAACAACGGGGCTCAAACGGCTGGGAGATAATTTCCCAGCCGTTTATCATTTAATAAAAAAGGATTTAGGTTCTAGGGCATAAAGGATTTGAAAACAGATTTTATTCGGTGAATAATCTTATTGATGCTTTTATTGACCCTCCCCCGATCTTGCGGATTTTCCATATCTTCTAGCATCAGACCAATCGCACAAGCTAATGAAGGGTCATTGATTTTATCGACTATGCCAGTAAAACCTGACGGTTTACCTATACTGACTGGCAGTTTTAGAATGTCTTTAGCGAAATCAGCCATACCGTCTAATTTAGAGCCGCCGCCCGTTAGTACCACACCAGCTGAAAGCATTGAATCTTTACCAGCTTTTTTCAGCTCCACCCCAATCATTGAAAAAATTTCTTCACAACGCGAACTAATAATAGTATCAATTTCACTACGCAATGATTTACCCGTACTGCCAAATTCTTCTAAGTTTATTTGATCAGTCGATTTGGCTTTTGGTTTTGCTGCACGGCCATATTTGAGTTTGATTTTCTCGGCAATATCAATATTAGTTCGCAGCCCATAAACCAAATCTTTTGTAATATAAGTAGAGCCAATAGGCAAAATTGAGGTATAAGATATATTACCTTCCTGATAGACAGCCAAGCCGGTAGTTTCACCGCCGATATCAACTACTGCTACACCTAATTCTTTCTGTCTTTTAGTCAAAATGGCCTTAGCAGAAGCTAGGGGAACTACCACAAAACCGTTTGGGCTAACGCCTGAGCGGGTAATTACATTATTTAAATTTTTAACCGCTGGAGCAGTTACGGTAATAATATGTGTATCAATTTCTAGTCTCACTCCGTGCATACCTTCCGGATCAACCACATTGGTCTGTCCGTCAACAATATAATTGCGTGGGATAAGCTGCATAATTTCGCGATTATTGTCCAAATTAATTGCTGCTGCAGCATCTTCTGCCCGGGCTAAATCTTCCCTGGTAATTTTATGATCAGGGCCACTGACAGCAATTACTCCTCGAGAATTCAAGCTTTGGATATGTGCACCATCAACACTGATAGTTGCTTTATCAATAGCAACTCCCGACATTCTTTCGGCTTCTTCTAGGGCCGCGGTAATTGAGCTGACGGTTTCTTCCAGATCTGCTACTACACCGCGTCTCAAACCTGTTGTAGGTGATAAGCCGACACCGATAATACTCGGCATAGCTGAGCCTTCCTGATGTAAACCAACCACACAAGCTACTTTGGTACTACCTATATCTATGCCTACAAATGTAGATTCGTCTTTTTTCATAACAGAATTAATTTATAATTATTATAAACTTTGAAATTCTTTTAGGCAAATAGTGTATAAAAAATTTCTACAAATTAGGTGAGTATTTCAGAGCCTTTTTTTGTAATCAAAATTGTGTGTTCAAAATGTGCCGACAATGAGCCGTCACTTGTTAGGCAGGTCCATCCATTGTCAGCTAGCTTCAGTTTTTCACTCGATATAGAAGCGATTGGTTCAATAGCGATAGTCATACCGGCTCTAAGTGTTTGACCAGTACCTTTGGTACCAAAATTAGGTATTGAGGGGTCTTCATGCAGCTGGTGCCCAACTCCATGACCAGTTAAACTTTTGATAATTTTCAAGTTTGCTTTGGTCAAACTTTCTTCAATTGTCGCACTAATATCACCGATTCTTATTCCATCTTTGATAATATCAACTGCTCGATAAAGTGCCTTTTTAGTTTCTTTTAATAAATGATCAGCTTGTTCGTTAATCTTGCCGACACCAACCGTTATTGCACTGTCGGTAATCATGCCATTATAATTAATTCCAAAATCAAGTCCGACAATATCGCCCTGCTTTAGCTTTCTATCATCTGGCAAGGCATGCACAATCTGATCATTTACGGATACACATAAACTAGCAGGAAAGCCGCGGTAATCCAAAAAAGCTGGTTTGGCGCCTCTTTTATCGGTTTCATCTTTAGCTATCTTATCTAATTGTTTAGGGGTAATACCTTCTTTGATGTGAGAGGTGACAATTGTCAGTACTTCAGTTAATATTTTACCGCTACTGCGCATATCAGCAATTTCTTTTACCGTTTTAATCTTAGTTTTCATTGCCTAAAATTGCTCGTCTTATATCCTGATTAATTTTCTCAATATTGCCTTCGCCGTTGATTCTTATTAACAAATTATTTTTCTTATAATAATCAATTACCTTTGCGGTAACATTATTGAAGTCAGCCAATCTTTTATCAATAACTTCTGGGGTATCGGTTTTTCGTGCTCTTTTCTTCATGCGACAAATCGCCTCATCAGAGCTGACATCCAAAAATATTGCCATATCCAACTTACGATCAATTTTCGCTAGATATTTATCTAACCATAATGCCTGCTCTATATCGAGCGGAAAAGCATCGCTGATAAAAGTCTGACTAGAAGCTAATTTATCAAGTTTGGCCCTGACCAGATCATTAATTATGTCATTATTGATAAATTCGCCCTTTTTCAGCACTGAGGCAATGCTTTGGTCTTTTTTAGCTAACTGCCTAGCCATTTCTCCAGTTTTAATCGGTATGATACCGAGTTTTTCGGCAAGCAAAGTTACCTGAGTATCTTTGCCAGAACCTGGGCTGCCGATTAAAACAATACTCTTTTTCATTTGTTAAAGATTCTGATTATATACGGCACAAAAACGATAATAGCAATAACCCCGGCCAGCGCAGCTGTGACCAGAACTGCCGCCGCACAAATGTCTTTGATAATTCTTACGACCTGATTATTTTCAACAGAAATTAAATCCAGTGTTTTTTCAATTGCCGAATTAACTATTTCAGCGAAGAAAACCAAGGTGATTGCCAGTATCACTAGAATTAATTGAGTTGAGCTGATATGGAAAAACCAGCTGGCAAGTAGTGCCAAAACCGCAAAAACTGTATGAACTCTGGCGTTGCGCTCTCGCTTTAGCACCGCCTTCAGCCCCCTTAGCGCATGTTTAAGACTTTCAATTATTCTCATGTTAGTATTCTACTACTTAATTTTAACTCACTTATGATAGCATTTTGCAAAGCCTCAAATCCAGCTTGCTGAGTATTGCCCTTGTGATCATAGCCCAACAGATGGATTACTGCGTGTACTAAAAGCAGGCAAATTTCATTTGTCAGATCGGTTTTGAACTTACTTGCCTGACTTTTAGCTATTGAAGGACAAATGATAATATCACCTATAAACTGATTATCATTAACCGAAATCTTAGAGCCCTCCTGATAATTAAAACTCAAAACATCAGTCGGATAGTCATTGCTGGCATACCTTTTATTTAATTCTCGGGAGCGGCTTTTGGTGACAAAAGCCAGATTTATCTGCCAGCTAGCTTTTGGCTTTAGTTTTGCAAAAACCAGATCAAAAGCACGATTTAGCCTTTGTCTGCTAATACCGGCGGGTACTGGGCTTACAATATTTAACATAGCTTTCAAAATGTTTTAGGATAATTTTTCTTTGACCAGACGGCTAATTAGCGCACCGTCGGCATTACCTTCGGTTTTTTTGATTACCGTACCAATGACTTGTCCCATGGAACTAGAATCTTTTGAGCCTAATTCTGTTATTGTTTTTTCAACTATTTTCTTTAATTGCGCTTCACTCAGCTGTTCGGGTAAGTAATCATTAATAATGCCGAGCTCACTTTCTTCTTCTTTTACTAGATCTTCTCTTTTACCTTTTTTGTAAGCCTCGATAGAATCTCGTCTTTTTTTGGCTTCTTTTTGTAAAACCAAAAGCATTTGTTGAGGCGTCAAGTGCTGTCCAATTTCAATTTCATAATTTTTTAGTGCACTTTTAAGCAGTCGGATAGTCTGCAACCTTAGCTTATCTTGGTGAATAGCCGCCTGTTTTAAATCGGCTTCTAATTGTTCGATGATATTCATTTAAGACCTAAAATCTCACGAGTTTTTTGCTCTCGGCGAGCTCGTTTACGAATAGCAACTTCCCGCTGTTCTTTTTTGGAAATTGGCTTTTCGTAGTATCGTTTTTTTCTAGCCATAACTAATATACCCGATTGCTGGACTTTTTTATTAAAACGTCGAACTAGATTTTCAACTGACTCACTTGGATCTTTGCGTGTAACTTGCAGCAAATTAAATAACCTCCTTAAATGATCGATTTTCTTTATTCTAACAGATTAGCATCAGATTGCAAGCAAAAAAAGTGTATCAAAAAGGCCTTGACAAACTTATATTTTAATAGTATAATGCTTATGTTCAATTGAAGGCCTTGATTAAGAGGTCTTTTTTAATTGGGCTTTGTCATGAGGGTGTGAAAGGAGAATTTTAACTTACTTAAATGGGTAAAATTCTACAAGTACTAGTATCCGTATTGGTACTAGCCCAGCAGCAGGTTGCCATACCGGTTTTTAACCAAACTGCTGATCAACCTCAAAACAAAAATCCTCAAATAAAAGAAAACTATACCTTGAAATTCAATGCCAGAAAGCCGAATGCTTTGGAGCTAAAGAAAAAGAAAACTAACTTCTATAGTGAAGTTGTTCTTCCTATCAAGCTCGCTCAGGAAGCTGCTGACCGTGCCGAAGCTGACCGAGCTGAGGCTGAGCGTAAAAGCGCTGAAGAGAACCAACGAGTCGCGCTCGCATCTGCTAACAACCAGGTTCAGATAAGAACTGCTGCAGTTAGCAGTGGTGCTAGCGACGATGCTTTCACAAACTTAAGAATGTGTGAGGCAGGTGGTGTTTACAACCGAAACAGCGGTAATGGTTACTACGGTGCCTACCAGTACGATATTGGTACTTGGGCAGGTTACGGTGGTTACCCCCGAGCTGACTTGGCTCCTCCGGCTGTTCAAGATGCTAAGGCTCGTGAAACCCAAGCCGCTCGCGGTTGGAATCCATGGCCGGCATGTGCTCGAAAGCTCGGATTATTGTAAATCCGACATGCAGCACTCTGAGCCCGCCGAACGGGTGCTAGAAAATTGGGTCTGTTATAATAACAGACAAAAGCTAAAACCCCTTAAGTTAAGGGGTTTTAGCGTACTTATTTACTTTTATATCTTGTGGCAAGGGTTGTCACAATCTTACCAATCGGCACAGTTTCCTGATTACCGCTAACCATATCCTTAACAATAATCGTCTGATTCAAAATTTCTTTTTTGCCTAAAATCAGACAGTAATCAGCTTTCACTTTAGCAGCCTTCGACAACTGATCTGCGATATTTTTTTTATTAGTTTCGCTTAATGCTGCGATGCCGCTATCAAGTAATTTTTCCGTAAGAGCAAAAGCTTCTTTTTTGGCTTCATCGCCAAGACTGGCAACAAAAACATAAGGACTGGTTACAGCTGGTCTTTGTCCAGTTTTACCTATTTCAATTAGGATTCGCTCGATACCGGCGCTAAAGCCCACAGCAGGGGTTGGTTTGCCTCCTAGCTCTTCAACCAGTCCATCATAGCGGCCTCCCCCTCCGAGTGAATTCTGCATACCCTGGTGCGAACCCCAGAATTCAAAAACCGTCTTATTATAGTAATCAAGACCCCTTACCAGCTTAGGATTCAGGTCATATTCAATCCCCAGCTGATCGAGATATTCTAATACAGCTTCAAAATGATTGCGTGAATCACGGTCTAGATAATCTAAAATTTGCGGCGCTTTCTCGCACACTTTAATAACTTTTTTGTCCTTGCTATCAAGTAGTCTCATGGGATTAGTACTAAGCTGCATTTTGGCTGTTTCATCCAATTTATCACGGACCTCACTAAAGTACTTGGTTAGCGCTGATTTAAATTTTTTGCGGGTATACTTGTCGCCAATAGTGTTAATCTGCAGCTCGAACTTTATGTTCAACCTTTGGTAAAAACGCACAGCCAAAGCAATTACCTGAGCATCTGTTTGAGCATTATCAGAACCAAAAACCTCCACTCCTATCTGGAAAAACTGGCGATATCTGCCGGCTTGCGGACGGTTATAGCGAAACATCGGTTCGTTGACAATGTATAGCTTCACTGGTTTTGGGTGCGATGATAAACCGTTCTCTAGGTAAGCTCTAACAATCGGAGCTGTGCCTTCGGGCCTTAGAGTCAGTGAATTACCGGATTTATCCTCAAAAGTGTACATTTCCTTTGAAACTATCTCGCTATCTGACCCGACACTGCGCACAAACAGATTGGTATCCTCAATGATCGGAGTGATTATTCGCTTGTAACCCGCATCCACACATAACTTAGCGAAAGTGTCATTAACCAGGCTCCAGTTTGCCTGGTCCTTGGGTAGAATATCCTGTGTCCCTCTCAATCTTCTAAATATTTTTTTTGCCATTATACTTCTCTCCGCCTGTAGTTAAGGCCAGGCCTTTAAACTGCAGCCAAAGCCCGGCCTTGAATGTGAGATTTTGGTTGTAATAATAAATGCGAAATTTATTTGCCATAATTAAAGATAAACTATCATAAAATCAGTTCACTTACCACTATTTAAATCCGGACTGCTTAATTTAAAATCTACTACCTCTATTTGCACATTCTGGATTTCTCGCCAATTATTAATTTTCATTTTATAAACAATATCAAAAATCTCACCAGCTTTTACTCCGTTAAATCTCTCGGCACAACTAAAAGCAATGCCTTCAACCGGACCAGCTTCTCCGGTAAAAGTAAGCTTGACGTGTTTACTGTCTTTGCCTACCAATCTGTATTCAGCCAGTTTCAAACTGCTTAAAAAATGCGGCTCGACGTTGCCATTGCCAAATGGCTCGAGAGCGACAAGACGAGCAAGACTGTCTAAATTAATCAGTTTGTCGGCTAGAACTAGATCAATTTCAAGATTTTTAATCTTATTTTTATCTTTTAGATTTTCTTTCGCATATCTGTTGACGGCAGTTCTGAATTTATCAATACTAGCGGTTTTTAGTCTAACTCCGGCGGCAAATTGATGCCCGCCAAATTGCTCTAGATATTTTTTAGTACTAGCGATCGCCTCGATAATGCTAAAGCTGGCGACCGAACGGGCTGAACCTTTGGCGCTGTCTCCTTCAATCTGTAAAATAATTGCCGGTTTATAAAAACTTTCACTGATCCGGCTGGCCACTATCCCAACAATACCATGCGACCAATGCTTATCAGCCAAAACCAAAATCTTATCATCGGGATACTGTTTTGCTTGGGTTAAAGCTTCCTTGGTTATTTTCTCGGTGTCGGCCTGGCGCTGACGGTTTAATTTGTCTAATTTTTGAGCGATTTTAAATGCTTCATGCTGGTCATTTGTGAGCAGTAGTTTTAATGCCGCATTGGCATGTTCGATTCTACCGGCCGCATTAAGCCGGGGGCCAAAAATAAAACCCAAGCTACGACTGTCTATCTGGTCTAGGTTTATGCCAGCAACCTTTGCTAATGCCTGAAGCCCTGCTCTCTTGGTTTTACCCATTACAACCAAGCCATATTTAACCAAAAGGCGATTTTCGTCAATCAAATCCACAGCGTCACAAACTGTGCCTAATGCCACCAAATCAAGCAGCCATTTCTCCCTTCCTTCTGGTATTTTATCTGGCAAATGCTTTTGTAATGCGCAGATTAGCTTAAAAGCCACCCCCACACCCGCTAGTCCGTCAAAAGGGTATTTATTAGTCTTAAGCTTTGGATTAATCAAGGCAATGGCATCTTT
>JAUYJX010000008.1 GCA_030699245.1 bacterium
GTCCGAAACAACCCGGGTTTGCTCCGGCAGTCATAATTACTTCCTTCGACTGCTGGAGACCCGGGCTTTTTTATTTGCATAAGCATTTTTAAATCTTGACAAAAACACTTATTCTTGTTACAATACAGTTTCATTATTGTATTAAATCAGGAAATGAGATGGAGCAAACTCCCAAACAACAGGCAGTAGAACTTATCAAACAGGCGCAAAAGATCTTGCTGGTAACTGGTCGTGAACCAAATAATGACCAGTTTGCATCAATCGTAGTTTTGCAGTCAGTTTTGTCTAAACTTGGCAAAGAAACTATCGCAGTCATTAGCGATACTCTGCCAAAAGCCAAAAGTTTTCTTGATCACTCAAAAATTGCCAAAGACATTACTGGAATTCAAGACTTTATTATCAGCCTAAACTTAAATAATGTAGAGATTGATAAGCTAAAGTATCATGTCGAGGATAGCAAACTCAATATTTCTGTAACACCAAAAAAGGGCAATTTTACCTCCAAAGATGCTACTTTTAGTTATGGCGATTATAATTTCGACCTGGTTATTGCTCTGGGTGTAGCGAAGCTAGAAAAGATGGACCGTTTGTATGAACAAAATCCGACTATTTTTGATGATTTGCATTTAATAAATATTGATTATCATCGGATTAATGAAAATTACGGCAGTGTTAATTTAGTAGATACTGCTTCGGGCTCAATTTGTGAAATCTTAGTTTCACTGGTTGAGTCGTTAGGTCAGGATTTGATGGATGAGAATATCGCCACTGCCTTACTTACCGGTTTAATGGCCAGCACCAATCGCTTCACAGCTGATAATACAACGCCGAAAGCTTTAAGTATTGCTGCCCAAATGCTGGCCGCCAAAGCCAAGAGAGGGGAAATAGTTAAGGCTTTGTATGAAAATAATCATGAAAGAACGAAGCGCGAAAACAGAAATCCCGCTCCTTTGGCAAACTCACAGCAAGCCAGCCTAGAGCCATCTATAAAATCAGTAGTTACGCAACCAACTAAGTCAGTCGGCCCGTTTAAAGGTAAAATAGAAGGCAGCAAAGAAATAGTTTCAAACGAAAAAATTGATAATACCTCAAAAAATACCCAATAACGGAATTTTACTGGTCGACAAACCTATCGGTATATCTTCCTTTGGAATAGTTAAAAAAGTCCGGACAGCCTTTAATGTAAAAAAAGTTGGTCATGCCGGCACACTTGATCCGTTAGCTTCTGGCTTACTAATAATACTGATCGGCAAAGAGAATACCAAAAAAGCTAACCAATTTCTTAAACTCGATAAAACCTATGAAGTTGAAGCTAGCTTAGGGCAAACTAGCAGTACTGGCGATAATGAGGGAAAATTAAAAAAGGCTTCTGACAATAAACCGACTTTATCTAAAATAAAAAAAGTTCTGAACGAATTTAGGGACGAAATTTCTCAAATTCCCCCGATCTATTCAGCGCTCAAAGTTAAAGGGGAGCGGTCTTACCAATTGGCCAGAAAAGGTGAGAAACCGGATTTAGCGAAACGCAAAGTAATAATTTATAAAATTGAAAATATTTCTTACAAATATCCGAAACTTAATTTTAGCTGCGCGGTATCATCTGGCACTTATATCAGAAGCTTGGTTGAAGATATTGGCAAAAAATTGAAAACAGGCGCATTTACTTCCCAGCTACGCAGAATCACAATTGGTAAATATAATGTCGAAGATGCCATCAGCCTTGATAAGATTGGCTGATTCTGCTAGAATATTTACTACATAATGCTTGCTAAAACTCAAAAGACAACGATTATTAAGGGTAGCCAGGCTCACAAAAAAGATACTGGTTCCCCTGAGGTTCAGATTGCTGTTTTCACCGAGAAGATTAAACAATTAACTGACCACTTGAAAACTCACAAAAAAGATAATCATTCTCGCCGAGGCTTACTGGATATGGTCAGTAAAAGACGCCGATTGCTTGATTTCTTACAGAAAAGAGATGAAACGCGTTATGAAAAAATAGTTAAAAAACTGAAACTTAGACATTAAGTTTAGTAACTTATATAATATTAGCTAATTAATAAATCTAGCTTAAAAAAGACTTTTAGGTGATAGAGACCGCAAGTTTTTTAAAAAATGCTTTCGACCTCTGGCACATAAAACTCTTGAACTTAGGCTAGTAGAAACGGAGAAAAATGGAGATAATCCATCCTTTTGGCGAGAAAACCCGCCAGTTTGAAACTGAATTTGCAGGTAGAAAACTAATAATTGAAACAGGAAAAATGGCCTTTATGGCCGACGGCGCGGTAACAGTACGTTACGGCGATACTGTAGTATTTGCCAGTGCAGTAGTGGCAAGTCAGCCGAGTGAAGGAGCTGACTTTTTCCCCCTTCTGATTGATTATGAAGAAAGAATGTATGCTAGCGGCAAGATCTCGGGCAGCCGTTTTGTCAAAAGAGAGGGCAGACCTTCAGAACAAGCGTTACTCACTGCTCGTCTAATTGATCGCCCAATTAGGCCGCTATTCCCTAAAGGCTACCGTAATGAAGTACAGGTTGTGGTAATGGTCTTGAGTGCTGATCTATCACATGAACCAGATATTATCAGCATTATCGCTGCATCATCTGCTCTAATGCTTTCCGGTGCACCATTCGATGGCCCGCTGTCTGCTATGCGCATCGGACTAATTGATGACAAGTTTATGCTTTATCCTACAGCCGAGGAGCTTGAAAAAAGCCAACTTAATCTGACGGTTGCCGGCACAACTGATGCCATTATGATGGTAGAAGCCGGCGCCAAAGAAGTTAGTGAAGAGAAAATAGTCAAGGCGCTCGATAGTGCGCAAAAAGCTTGGCAACCGGTAATTGATTTACAGCAAAAAATGGTCAAAGAAATGAAAGTTACGCCCAAAGAAGTTGAATTGTTTTTGCCTGCTGAGCTGGCAGTTCAGCTAATCAGCGAATACATTAAAGACCGTTTAGGTCCAGCTATTCGCCATAGTGATTTAAGCTTTCGCCATGAGGCAATATCAGAACTAAGGAATGAAATTATTGACTGGTTTGGGCCAAAAGAAGGGGAAGAAGATAATCAAAACAGATTTTCTCATAGCGATGTAGTTAATGCTTTTGAAAAAATTATTGACCTAGAGGTCAGGCGGGCTATTTTAGACGAGAATGAGCGTCCAGATAAAAGAAAAACTACTGAAATTCGCCCAATTAGCGGTCAAGTTGGCCTGTTGCCGAGGACCCACGGATCAGCACTATTTACTCGCGGTTCTACCCAATCATTGAGTATCACCACTCTTGGTCCAACTAGCGATGCTCAACTTATCGACACGATGCAGGAAGATACTACCAAGAGATTTATGCATCATTATAATTTCCCGCCTTTTTCAACCGGTGAAGCTCGCCCGATGCGCTCTACCGGCAGACGTGAAATTGGTCACGGTGCACTCGCAGAACGTGCAATAGAATCAATGATTCCGAGTATTGAAGAATTTCCTTATGCAATTCGTGTAGTTTCAGAAATCCTAAGTTCCAATGGCTCTACCTCAATGGCTAGCGTTTGCGCTGCAACCTTATCGTTAATGGACGGGGGCGTACCGATCAAAAAACCGATAGCCGGAATCGCTATGGGACTGATAATCGATCATAAAAATCCTAAAAAATATGTCATTTTATCCGATATTGCTGCTGCTGAAGATTTTGCCGGTGATATGGACTTTAAGGTGGCGGGCACTGATAGCGGAATTACTGCTCTGCAAATGGATATTAAGGTTAAAGGTATTACAGTTGAAATAATGTCAACTGCACTGTCTCAAGCCAAAGAAGGCAGAGCTCACATCGCCTCAAAGATGAAAGAAATTTTGGCTGCTCCCAGAGATGAACTTAGTCCCTATGCCCCGAGGATTACCAAGCTTAAGATTGATCCAGATAAAATTCGTGAAGTTATCGGTAAAGGCGGTGAAGTCATAAACAAAATCATTGCCGAAACGGGTGTAGAGATTGATATAGAAGATGACGGATTGGTGATGATTGCTTCGGTTGATGAGAAAAAAGCTGCCGAAGCAAAGGAATGGATTTTGTCTATTATAGAGGAACCAGAAATCGGCAAAATTTATCAAGGCCGGGTTGTCAGAGTAATGGACTTCGGCGCTTTTGTCGAGATTCTTCCGGGCAAAGAAGGATTGGTGCATATTTCTCAAATTAGAGATGAGCGGGTAGATGATATCCATAAAGAACTCAAAGAAGGCGATAAAGTAACTGTTAAAATGCTAGAAATTGACGCTCAAGGCAGATTAAACCTTAGTATCAAAGCAGCTAAAAAATAACAGGCCTTTAATTATTTTTTAAAAAATCTTTAGATAAAAATCTTAATTCATGGACAGCTCGCAAAAACAACAGAAATTAGATGAAATAGCAGCTAAAATTGCTAGCTGTGAAGTTTGCGAAAATCTTTGCAAAAATTGTACTAACCCAGTACCCGGCGAAGGAAATCCTAATGCACTAGTCTTGTTTATCGGTGAAGCACCAGGAGCCGAAGAAGATCGTGAGGGAAGGCCATTCGTAGGATCAAGTGGTAAATTTTTAACAGAAATGATTGAGCTTATAGGACTGGCTAGAGAAGATGTATTTATTACTAATATTGTTAAATACCGTCCTCCCAATAATCGTGATCCTTTTGCAAATGAGATTCAAGAATGCTTGCCCTATCTTTTGGCGCAAATAAAAATAATTCAGCCAAAATTAATAGTATTTTTAGGCAGACATTCAATGAATATATTTTTGCCAGAACTTACGATCAGCCGCGATCATGGAAAACCGGTAAAAAAAGGCGGACAAGTGTACTTACCTCTCTACCATCCGGCAGCCGCTCTATATAACAATTCAATGCGGGAAACTTTAATAAATGATTTTAAAAAAATACCAACAATACTTAAAAAAATTAAATAGCTTTTAAATAAAAAAGAAAGGAACTATTTTAAAGAAAAAATGAAAGATAATTTGCATTCAAAACCATTAAGTGAAAAGGATTTAGGCCTAATGCCTAGCCCTTCAAAACCTATTCAAAAAGACAGGGAACAATACGCCCAAGAGAGTAATAAACAATCAAAAAATAGACCCTCTACAGATACGAGACCTACCAATAAGCCTTTTTATGGCGGACGAAAAAAAAGTCAAAGCTCGGGCCATTATAGGCAAAGAAATCAGAAACCCACCTTTTTGAGTAAAAATGTTACTCAAAAAACTGAATCAAACAAAATTGATTCAAAAAAAACTGTAGGACTAAGCAAAATTGATGCCGGTAAACTAAAAATCATCCCACTCGGTGGTCTGGATAAGATTGGCAAAAACTTGATGGCTTTAGAGTATGAAAATGACATTATTGTTATTGATCTTGGCTTTATGTTCCCTGGCCCAGATATGCCAGGCGTAGATTACATTATTCCTGACACTACTTATTTACAGGAACGTAAAAACAAAATCAGGGCTCATCTAATTACTCATGCTCATTTAGATCATGTGGGAGGTATTCCCTATATTCTGCCGAAACTACCGGCCCCGATTTACGGTGCTCCATTTACTATCAAATATATCCAGAGAAGCTTAGAAGAACACAGGCTGCCATTTAAACCTGATTTTCGAACCATCAATCAAGACCGCGGTGAAATCGTTCAACTCGGCGCCTTTAGAGTAGAGTTTATCCGTATTACTCACTCCATTCCCGATTCTTGCGCCATCGCTATACATACTCCTGTTGGTACACTTATACATACCGGCGACTGGCGGTTTGATGAAGATCCTTTTGACATCAAGCCATCAAATAAGCAAAGACTAAAAGAACTGGGTGACAGGGGAGTGTTGCTTTTGATGTGCGATAGCACTAGCTGTGAAAGAATCGGTCATAGCCCGAATGAAAAGCAGATTATTGAAACATTAGATGATATTTTTGTACGCAATTACAACAAGCGAGTAATAATTTCAACCTTTGCTTCCCAGGTAAACCGTATTCAGGCCTTTATCGATGCTGCCATTAGGGCTAAGCGAAAAATGGCAATTGCCGGGCGCAGCCTGCTCTCAAACCTAGAAATTGCCATTAAACTAGGTTATATCAAAACCCCGCCGGGACTAATTGTTAAAGCTAAGGATATTAACAAATATCAAGACGGCGAAATTACAGTGCTTACAACTGGACATCAGGGTGAAGAAAATTCTGGACTGGTGCGTATGGGTAAAGGCGAACATAAAGATGTTAAACTCAAAGCTAGTGATGTGGTGGTACTATCATCCTCGATTATTCCCGGAAATGAAAAACAAGTTTGGGGAATGGTTGATGATATTTTCCGCTGGGGACCTTATGTTTATCAGGAAGCAACTAAAGACTTTGATGATCTTGGGATTATGCATACCTCCGGACATGCCTACTATGAAGAAGTTAAGGAGATGATTCAGTTGGTACGACCTAAATACTACTTACCGATTCACGGTGAGATGCATCATATGGTACATAATGCGGAAATTGCTCGACGGACCAAAATAATTGATCCCAAAAATATTTTTGTGATTGAGAACGGCCAAACCCTAGTTGCTGATAAAAATAGTGTCAAATTAGGCCCAATTGTTCAGGCTGGCTCAGTATTAATTGACGGCAGCGGTGTTGGTGATGTGCAGACAATTGTACTAAAAGACAGACTTTCTATGTCATCAGATGGTATTTTTGTAGCTATTGCCACTATTTCCAAAAAAACCGGTAAATTAGCTACTAGCCCGGATATAATCTCCCGCGGCTTTGTCTATATGAAGGATAATGAGGAGATGATTGGCAAAGCTCGCAAGATTATCAAAAATATTTTTGAAAAACGCGACGTCTCAACCCCGCCAAATTCGCTGGTGGTCAAAACACGTATGCGTGATGAATTGAGTAACTATTTATATAAGGTTACCAAACGCAATCCGATTGTAATACCGGTCATAATTGAAGCCTAGTTTAGCTTTCTATATTTGTCAAAGATTGCATTTTAAATAATTTGGCATAAAAACCATCTCTTTTCAGAAGACTTTTGTGATTGCCTCTTTCTGTTATCTGGCCTGACTTGAGTACCAAGATTTCATCGGCATGCATCAAGGTACTTAGTCTATGGGCGATGGTAAGTGAAGGGCGATCTTTCATCAATTCTTTTAAACCTGATTGAACCAGTTTTTCACTTACAGAATCTAGCGACGACATAGCTTCATCAAGGATTATTAATTGAGGATTTTTCAAAATAGCTCTAGCAATTGCAACTCGCTGTTTTTGCCCTCCGGATAATTTTACTCCTCTTTCACCGACTAGGGTTTTATATTTTTTTGGTAACTTATCAATAAATTCATCAGCAAAAGATTGTTTGGCAGAAGCAATAACTTGTTTAGAGGTGGCACTAGGATAAGAGATTTTAAGATTTTCCATTATTGTGGTATTAAACAAAGCAACATCTTGCAACACAGCGCCTATTTTTTGACGAATGGATTCTTGGGTAAAATTTGATGCATCTTGATCATTAATTAATATTTGTCCACTTACCGGTTGATAAAAGCGCAACAATAATTTTGTAATTGTAGATTTTCCTACACCAGAAGGACCGACTAATGCCAAATTTTTGCCGTTGATAATCTTAAAAGAAATATTCTTAACTGCATATTTACCGATATTAGGGTAGCGAAAAGTAACATTTTTAAACTCTATCGAGCTAAGTCTTGATAATCTTTTTGCATCTTTTTTATCTTTGAAGGTTGGTTTAGTTTTTAGCACTTCAACCATTTCATTAACAAAAACAGCGGTTCGTGATGTTTGGCTGATAAATCTAACTAAAGGATTAATATTGAAAACTATATTTTGGGTTAATAGGATGACAAACACCAAATCACCTGCCTTGAGTTTTCCGATCAGCATCTGATAAACAATTATCGATATGCAAGAAACAGTAGCCAAAAGTATAAGAATATCTCTAATAAATATTGATTTAGCCCAAATAGTTGTTTCTTTTTTGCTAAAATGAGACATCTTATCGATTTCTCGGTTATAGTTTTTTTGAATTATTTTTTCTACGCTAAGTGATCTAATGGTTGTTAGATGGGTAAAGGTTTCAGTTAAATAGCTGTAAGCTTTTTGAGAATGTTTGCTTATTTTTTTATTTATTGGTCGGACTTTTTTATCGATTGTAAGAAAAGTAAAAGAATAAAGTAGGGTAAATAAGAAGAGGATCAAACTTACTAATGGGCTAACTGTAGCCAAAAAGATAATAGAAACTATCAAAGTGGTAATATTATCTGCAAACATCCAAGAAGAGTCTCTCAACCAGTTCAAAAAATTATTTGCACCCCGATTAATTTTTTCGAGAATTGCTCCAGAGCGGTTTGTTTCAAAAAACTCAACCGATAGTTTGGACAGTCTGTAAAAGATAATCTTTTTTAGCAGTTTCTCGGTAGTAATCTCAGTGTTAGCCGGAACCCTGTATGTAATATAGTTAAATATGCTATATAGCAGCTGAAAAAAGATGAGCAAAATAATAAGTTTTATAAAAATTGGGGCAATAGTTTTTATTGCAATTGAGGAATTTAGTTTTGTCGACTCATTAATTATTATGCGTATAATATAAGGTCTGGCAACACCGATTAGAGAAAACAAGAAAGACAAAAATATTACACCGATAATACGTTTCCTCAATGGCTTTATTAGTTTTAATATGTAGAACAAACTTTTCATAAGCAGTATTTTAGGCTATTAATCTATGGTTGACAAGACTATTTTTTATTACTTAACTATGGTATAATCACAGTAATTGAAACCTAGCTCTAGTCACTACTTGGACAACTGAAGTATAATTAACTTAATGGCCAGACGAAAAAAAAGAACTGCAAAAGCAAAAATCCCCCGTCTCAACCTACCGGTTAATGCTATTCGTGAGATAATTGCGATTATTCTCATCACTCTAGCTGTTTTTTTGAGTGTAGCAATCATTGGCTGGGCAGGTTCATTAGGTATAGGGGCTTTGAGTTTTGTGAAGTTTTTGTTCGGACTAGCGTCGTTGATACTGCCAGTGGCTTTTCTAATAATTGCCTGGATTTTATTCCAGCCTGACAAATATGAATTCAAACTCAATAATCTGCTAGGTATAATCGGTTTTTTTGTTTTTAGTGCTGGAATAATTGAGCTAATTACTGCTACTACCACTAGTTTCGACATCAGAGTAATTAGCGAGCATGGGGGGATAATTGGTTTTGGCTTGGCGAGAATTATGCTGCCAATACTCACTAAACCGCTGGCAATTTTTATTTTAAGCGCCTTAGTATTAATCAGTCTGATTATCGCTTCAAACACCAGCTTAAAAGATCTATTAAAAGCAATCTTAGCAGGTATTGTTCGTCCTAAACCAAAAGAGGATATCAATATCAAAGAGCAGGGCATGAGTATTAATACCAAACTGCCGATTAGAGGAACAATTGGCAGGGGCAGAATTGAGCAGGAAGATAAAGAAATAGAAGTTTTGACTGTAAACCGAGATAAGGACTGGAAATATCCGCCACTTGATTTGCTGGAATCAATGACCACTAAAGCAGATGCTGGTAATGTTAAAGAAAATGCGGCAATTATTCAAAACACACTGGAAAATTTTGGTATTGATGTCGGGATGGGAGATGTTAGCATCGGCCCAACCGTTGCGCAATATACGCTCAAACCCTCAAGCGGGGTTAAATTAAACAAAATTACGACTCTTGATCGCGACCTGGCACTAGCTCTAGCCGCTCATCCTATTAGGATTGAAGCACCGATTCCCGGCAAGAGCTTAGTTGGGGTTGAAGTCCCAAATAAAAAAATTGCTACAGTTCGCTTAAAAGATATCCTCTCTTCCAAAGAAATGGAACAATACAAATCGAATCTCAGTTTTATTTTAGGCCGTGATGTTTCAGGTGAGATAGTAGCAGCAGATCTAGCAAAAATGCCTCATCTGCTGATTGCCGGTGCAACCGGTTCGGGAAAGAGCGTAATGATTAATAGCCTGATTTTAAGCTTACTTTACCGCAACTCACCATCTGAGCTTAAGTTGATTATGGTTGATCAAAAAAGAGTTGAGCTGACTCCTTATAACAAAATTCCGCATCTTTTGACCCCGGTTATTACTGAAATAGATAAAACTTTGTCCGCTCTCAAATGGGTAGTAGCTGAAATGGAAAGACGCTATCGCCTGTTCTCAAATGTTAGTAGTAAAGGAATAGCTGATTATAACCGCCAAAACCAGAAAGATGCCATGCCTCATATAGTAGTATTAATTGATGAACTAAATGAGCTGATGATGGTTGCCGGTAAAGACTTGGAGGCTTTAGTCGTTAGATTAGCTCAAACCGGACGTGCTGCTGGAGTACATCTGGTACTTTCAACTCAACGGCCGGATGTCAATGTGATTACAGGGCTAATCAAAGCTAATGTGCCAGCTAGGATTGCGCTTACCACTACTTCCCAGGTAGATTCACGGACCATTATTGATCAGGCTGGCGCCGAGAAACTTTTGAGTAGAGGTGATATGCTTTTTTTGAGCCCGGAATTTACCAAACCAAAAAGAATCCAAGGTGTTTTTTTGAGTGACAAGGAAGTACGTGCAGTTATAGATTTCTTAATCCGTCAGCGTGAGCCTCAATATAATGAAGAAGTTACCTCGCAACCTGTGAGAATAGCTGGTCACCACGGTATTGGCCTGGAATCAGCGGATGACGACATGTATGAAGAAGCAGCTGAAATTGTTATTCAATCCGGTAAGGCATCAGCTTCTCTGCTGCAGCGAAGGCTTAGGATCGGTTATGCGCGGGCGGCAAGATTAATTGATTTGCTTGAAGAGAGGGGTGTAGTTGGTCCGGCTGATGGTGCCCGGCCGCGTGAATTGCTGGTCTCAAGCGTAACTGAATTACCAGAAGATAGAGATGAATTCGAATAACAAAATAACTCGCCCAAAAAAAATACAAAACATAAGCTTAAATAAAGATCTCAAACTGGCGGCAAGTTTAGGTAAATTGCTAAGAAAACGAAGATTGTCTCTTAAATTAAGCTTAGATCAAGTAGAAAAACAGATCAAAATTCGCACTTATTATCTCAAACTGATTGAATCAGGAAATTACGACAAGCTAAGTTCAGATTTTTATGCTAAAGGTTTTGTCAAAAACTATGCTGAATTTTTAGGTTTTGAATCCAAACCGATTCTCGATATGTATAAAAGTGAACGCCGGGCTCACAATTTGCATAACAAAAAAGATTCGAGTCAAAAACCTAAAATCGGCTTAAAACCACTAAATTCTCCACGATTTATCTTTACCCCCAAAACTTTAATTGCTTTTAGCGGATTAGCTTTTGTAATCCTAATAATTGGCTATATTATTTGGCAGCTAACTATTCTAGCGTCTCCGCCAAAATTGACAATAAATAATCCGCCGACTCAAGACATTAGTACTAATTCTGCTTTTATCAGTGGTAAAGCTGAAGGCGGAGCCGATCTGTTTATCAATGATTCGCCGATTTTGAGTGCCCCGGACGGCAGCTTCCGTGAAAAAATTTCACTCTCGGAGGGTGTAAATCTGGTTAAAATTACCGCTAAAAATAAATTAGGTAAATCAGTTAGCGTAAATCGCACAATTAATGCCAAATTGCCTCAAACAAGTGTTGCTAAAACTACTCAGCAAACAAACGAAAAAGTTGATGGGGTAAGAGTAATTGTAAAGATATCCAAGCAGGCTACTTGGCTAATTATTAATGCTGATGGCAAAGAAATCTTTCGCGGTACCATGCTGGCTGGATCTACTCAAGCTTTTGAAGCAGCAGCTAGCCTGAAAATTACCACTGGAAA
Organism: bacterium; assembly: GCA_030699245.1. Taxonomy (GTDB): domain Bacteria; phylum Patescibacteriota; class Saccharimonadia; order CAILAD01; family JAUYJX01; genus JAUYJX01. The sequence continues at coordinate 11,850 of JAUYJX010000008.1, forward strand.
TGCCGACTCTACCCAGCTGATATTGAGCAATCTACTTATTCTAAATAAAGATCTGGGTATTATAGGTTCAGACGGTGAAATCAAACGCGATTTGGAATTTAAAAAAGATACTTTAGTTCAGTAGGTTGATTCTTTAGTTTTTATTATGCTCAATTTAAAAAGTCTAAAAAAAGATATTATTTTAGCTCCATTTACGACCTATAAAATCGGTGGGCCAGCTGATTACTTCATTGAAGTAACTACAAAAGAAGAATTGTCTACAGCTATTTTAGAATCTCGTAATAATAAAATACCATACTTCCTTCTTGGTACAGGAGCTAATGTATTAATTGGAGATAAAGGTTATCGAGGATTAGTTATTCATAATCTAGCGAATAACTTTCATTTCAAAAGTAAGAAGTTGATTGCAGAAAGTGGAGCTACCATTGCAGACTTAATTGAAGCTTCAGCTGAAAAAGAGCTATC
>JAUYJX010000028.1 GCA_030699245.1 bacterium
ATAGTGTTAAGCGGACTAATTTATAAAAAAACAATTCCTTTGATAACCGGACTTGATCAGGATAAAGCCAAACAGCTTACCAAAGTTATTCGCGATAATTTTGCTAAGGTAAAAAGCCAGATTCAGGGGGAAGCTGTCAGAGTTTCTAGCCCTAAAAAAGATGAGTTGCAAACCGTGATGGACAAATTAAGACAATGTGATTTTTCATTTCCCATTAGTTTTACAAATTACCGTTAAAAAGTTGTTGGCCCCGTTAGAAACCAGGGATGCCTCACGGAATTAAAAAAAGTTTCTAACGGGGTTGACAAGTTCGCTGTTTGTTCGTTATACTCCTTGTAAGTAGCAAATAAACTTCGCAAAAGCTACGCTTATTAGCAGAAGAGCTTATAAGTAACAATTTAGAAAGTAAACTAATAAATTATGCGAAAGTTTAGTGAAGTATAATAGCAAATAAATTAAGAGGAGATTATAATGACTACAGCCACAAAAACTAAATTAGGCGAGACGGAGATTAAAGAAGTGAAGGAAAAAACCAGCTCTGCTGATGAAAAAAAATCCCGAATCCGTGCAGTCGATATTGCCCTAGAGCAAATTGAGCGCCAATTCGGCAAAGGCTCGATTATGAAGCTTGGTGAGTCTTCTCGCACCCAGGTGGAAACAATTCCAACCGGTAGCTTGTCTTTAGATTTAGCTCTTGGCGGCGGACTGCCAAAAGGCAGAGTTATCGAGATTTATGGTCCGGAAGCCAGCGGTAAAACCACCCTGGCGCTGCATGCCATTTCTGAAGTGCAAAAAAACGGCGGTATAGCGGCTTTTATTGATGCTGAACATGCACTAGATCCGGATTATGCCGGTAAAATTGGTGTAAATTTAAATGATTTACTAATTTCCCAGCCGGATACTGGCGAACAGGCTTTGGAAATTTGTGAGACTCTGGTTCGTTCAAATGCAGTTGATATTGTAGTCGTGGATTCAGTTGCCGCTTTGGTTCCTAGAGCTGAAATCGAAGGTGATATGGGTGATTCTCATATGGGTTTACAAGCACGGTTAATGTCTCAAGCTCTAAGAAAGCTAACAGCTGTTGTTTCTAAATCAAAAACTACAGTTGTCTTCATTAATCAATTGCGTATGAAAATCGGTGTAATGTTTGGTAACCCAGAGGTAACTGCAGGCGGCCAGGCTCTCAAATACTATTCGTCTGTCCGCTTGGATATTCGCCGCACTGAGCAGATTAAGGATGGCGATAATGCAATTGGTAATCACGTCAAAGTAAAAGTTGTCAAAAACAAAGTTTCAGCACCGTTTAAAATTGCCGAATTCGATATTATGTACAATGAAGGCATTTCCAGGTCCGGTGATATGGTAGATTTGGCTGTAAAGCACGAGCTAATCGTCAAATCTGGTGCTTGGTATGCATATCGTGGCGAGAAAATCGGTCAGGGACGTGAAGCAGCTAAACAGCATCTTGCAGACACTCCTAAATTGATGGCAGAATTAGAAGCTGAAATTCGCAAAACTAGCTAATTAACCTTTTCTTATGCCGGTTATTACCAAAATAACTCCGCAACTCAAAAATAAAGATTTATTTAGTATCTTTGTCGATGGTAAGTTCTTTTGCGGACTCAATGGGCTTGCGATAGGTAGCTTTGATCTTAAAACCGGTCAAGAAATTAGCTCCACCCAACTTAATAAAATTTTAGAAAGCTCAAGTAAGTCAAAAGCTTACGAGCGGTCCCTGCATTATTTAAGCTTTCGTCCTAGAAGTATCTTTGAAATTAGACAGTACTTGATAAAAAAAGCTTATCCAGAAAAGATAATTGACTCTACGGTTGATAAGCTAGTTAAACAAGGTATGCTAAATGATCAGAGTTTTTGTGAATCGTGGGTAAATAGTCGAGATTTGATTAAACCGACATCATCTAGGCGGCTGTTTTTGGAGCTTACCAGTAAGGGAGTTGATAAGGAAGTAATCCGTCAAGTATTGGATGCTCGCGGCGGGGAGGCGGAAATAGATAATTTAAAATCTATAATCAAAAAAAAGACAGCCAGGCTGACTAATGATAAATTAATTGAATTTTTGGCTCGACGGGGCTATAAATATCAGGATATTAAACTAGCTTTGGATGACTTATCTGCTCAAAGCGATTAACCTAATTGCTACCACCACCAGAATTACTAAAAGTAAAGCTACTATCAAAATCTCCCCTCCAATCTACATTAAATTGATTATAACCTAAGTATTATGCAGGGGCAATACGGCCTTTACCTTACCTGACGAACGCACAACAGCGTCTCGCACTATAATCTTATCTTTTGTAACTTCTATTATGTCGTCACGATCAATAATAAGATTAGTTTTTAAAATATTTTTTAAAATATTTTGTCCTACATAGATTTTATAGATATAGCCGTCGCTAAATTCAAAGCTAAAATTCCCAACTTTACCGAGTTTTTTACCGGAAATAGTTTCAACTTTTGCCCCGATTAATTTAAATTGATTATTTATTAAATCACCCAACCTGATCATATCTGATTTTTCACCAAGGCTTTCTATACTATTAACTAAAATTTTGGTTGAATCATAATTTCGTATATCAGAAAAAAGCAAATACTTTTTTGTTTTCCCAGAATTAATTTCAGCAGCAGCAATCTTGAGATTCTTTTCGTCAATCAAAAAATCAGTAGTCTCGCCGATTCTACTGCTAGAGCGAATACTAATTATCGGCAAATTAATCATCTTATTTCGCAAGATATGCATATCGATATTATACCTTGACCCAACCTAGTTTGTAAGATAAAATACAAGTCTTGATTAGCTAAAAAAAGGCTTTGTTTTAACTATGCGCAAATACGAAATAGCTACTATCTTGCATCCTGATTTGGAGACCGATATTGATAATACTTTGAGTAAAATTGAACGGATTATTGAGGCTGCTCAGGGAAAAATTGTCAAAAAAGACAATTGGGGCAAAAGAAAACTTGCATACAGGATAAATAAGCAGGATTGGGGTATCTATGTATTCTACCAGGTTAATTTAGAGCCTGATAAAGTAGCACAGATTGAATCAAATCTTAGAATTACAGAAGAAGTTATGCGGTTTTTGATAGTTTCACTGGAAAATATCAAAAGAATTAGTTCTTCAACGAATATAGTTAGCGAAAAGACGGAAGCAAAAGAAGATAAACAAACCAAGAAAGAGAAATAATGGCAAATAAACTACGCATTAATTATTACAACCGAAATTTTGCATCCAAGGCCAGGCCTTTAAAAAGCAGCCAAGGCCAATTAAGGCCAGACCTCGAAACTGCAGCTAAGGCCTGGCCTTATGTAGCGAAGAGGGGTGAAGTATAATGGCAAAAGATTTCAATCAAGCAATTGTAATGGGTAATTTGACACGTGATCCAGAGTTGCGCAGCATACCGAGTGGACAGTCAGTAGCCTCATTTAGTGTGGCAACTAATCGCAGCTGGCAAGATCCTTCAGGTGAACGCAAAGATGCTGTTGAGTATCATGATATTGTTGCTTGGGGTAAATTAGCAGAATTAGTTAGCAATTATCTTTCAAAAGGCCGTAAAGTTCTGGTAGTAGGCAGGTTGCAGACCCGCAGCTGGGAGGCTCAAGATGGCAGCAAAAGACAAAAAACTGAAATAATCGCAACAGATATTAATTTTGTCGATAAAATGAGTGAAAATAGTACTGCAGAGCAAACTACTGATGAGGAGATCCAAAAAGGCAAAGAAGACAAAAAAACTAGCAAGAAAACTGGCAAGAAAGAGGAAAAGGATGTAGTCATCGAAGATTTGGGTGAAGGCGAAATTAATTTGGACGATATACCTTTTTAGCTACTGACAAAAATGAATGATTATAACAAAAATCATAAGCAAAACCGTTTTTATTCAGAAAGTATTGAATATATTGACTATAAAGATGTTAAACTGCTGCAAAAATATTTAACCGGTGTTGGTAAAATTGAACCGAGAAAACGGACTGGTGCATCGATGAAGCATCAGCGAATTTTAGCCCAAGCTCTAAAACGCGCTCGTCACCTTGCTTTGCTTCCCTTTGTAGTCCGCTAAGTCAGTTTGCGTCCTTAAACGGAACACTTTACCAAACGATAAAAGAAGATAAATATGTATGGCATTACAGATCTAAAAAAAGATACACTTATTGAATTAAATAATAAACCTTATAAAGTTACTAACTACACCCATACTTCTATGGGGCGAGGTGGCGCAGTTGTTAGGGTTAAATTAAAAAGTTTACTGGACGACACAACCCTAGAGCATGCCTTTAAGAATGATG
>JAUYJX010000031.1 GCA_030699245.1 bacterium
AATCATCTTTTTTAAGTTTAAAAATATCTACTGCACTATTTATCAAGCCTTCCTCCATCAGCTGTGCGATAATTTTTTCGCCTAAGCCTTCGATATCAAAAGCGTCTTTGGATACGAAATAAATTAGATTTTGCCAGCGTACTTGGGCGACACTAAGATCAGATAATCTAGATACTGCTTCGCCTTCTGGCCTGATAACTTTTACACCATAAATTTTGTCTGGCATTTTAAATGGTCTTTCTTTACCAGATCTCAAATTTTTGATAGGTTCAATAACTTCAGGGATGATATCACCGGCTTTATGAATGATTACCGTATCGCCAATCAATATGCCTTTACGCTTAACCTCATCTTCATTATGCAACGAAGCACGCCGAACAGTAGAGCCGGCAACTTTGACTGGTTTGAGCACAGCATAAGGCGTAACCGCACCAGTCCGTCCAATACTTACTCGTATGTCTTCTAAAATCGTAGTAGCAGTTTCGGCCGGGTACTTAAATGCCACAGCCCCCCTTGGAGCTTTGCCAGCAACACCTAATTTATCAAATTCTGCGTTACTATTTACTGTAATCACCAGCCCATCAATATTAAATGGCAAAGACTTTCTTTTATTTTCCCATCCTCGTATATAGCTTTCTATCTCAGATAGATCAGCTAGCGGCTTATCATGAGGGTCTAGTTTGAAACCTAGTTTTCTTGCCATATTATGCTCGTCCGCATGTGTTCTTAACTGCGTTAGGTCCATTTCAATGCTGTAAGCTATAAATTCTAGTCCCCTAGTCGCCGTGACCTTGGGGTCTAGCTGGCGGATTGATCCTGCTCCAGCATTTCGCGGGTTTGCAAAAAGCGGCAGGCCTTGCTTTTCCCTTTCACGATTTAATTTGGCAAATTCTTTTTTAGGAAATACAACTTCACCGCGAATTTCAAAATAATTATAAATTTCTTTGGGAGCTCTATTAGTCTCAACCAGTCTTAGGGGTACCGTACGAACAGTCCTAACACTGTGAGTTACATCCTCGCCGACATACCCGTCACCACGAGTAATAGCTTTGGTAAAAATGCCTTTTTCATAGATCAGCGATATTGCCAGTCCGTCCATTTTGAGCTCACCATAATAATCAATATTTTTATGCCCCAGCAGCTTATGAACCCTTGCCTCCCAAGCTTCTAAATCCTCAATACTAAAAATGTCATTGAGGCTAAGCATCGGTTTGCTATGAACTACTTGAGAAAATTTAGCAATTGGCTTGCCGCCAACTCTCTGGGTTGGTGAATCAGCTGTAATTGATTCTGGAAATTTAGTCTCTAGATCCTTTAGCTCATTATTTAATGAATCATAAACTGCATCAGTTACTTCCGGATTATCCAGCACATAATAGCCGTAACTATAACGCCATAGCTGCTTTTTAAGAACTTCAATTCTTCTTTTGGCTTGGTCTTTGGTCATTTGATCTTGATTTTAGGTCTTGATAGATATTAAAGCCGAAAATACTAACAATTGATAGTATGACTGTCAAAAGCACTCCGTCAATTAGTCCTTTGAAAAACCAATTATCAGCAACGAAGCTAATTTTAGTAATTAGATTGATGATTAGCCCGCTGAAAAAACCAATAACTAAGATGAAAATCAAATAATCAATAAGTAGTCTGAAAAAATTACCCTTTACCAGCTTTTTACTTCTAGATAGCGCTTTGATTGAAGTTAGATTTGCTTCTTCTACCACCACTAGCCCAGCCATTGAATACCAGATAAGAAGAATTACAGAAACAATGATTAGTACTCCGCCAATTAAAACAAACACCGGGAGCATACCAAGTCCAACTGTCAAAATTATCAACACAAAACCAATAATTAAAGGTAGCGATACTAGTGACTGAATTAATGACACCGCTAAAAATGGAAAAAATCGTGCACTGCTTGACGTATAAATTTCAGAGATTTTGATTTTCTCACCTTCTTTTTTATTAAAATTCAGCCAAAGCAGTGCTAAGAAAGTATAAAGTCCAGCTACATACAAAATCAGAGCAATATCTGAGCTATTGGTATGAGTCAAATCATACGATTTGATAATTGCACTGATTAAAACAACAATGGCGGCAATTTTGGTAAAAGACCAAAAGTTTTGCTTATAAAACCTCAAGGTGTTAGCAAAAACTTTTAAGTTTTTGCTTTGTTTTTTGGGCTTTATGACTTTCATCTAAACTTTACTCTCCATTTCTTTTAAGCGTTTGATTCTCTCCTCGATTGGCGGATGAGTGCTAAATAGACCTGCGAATAAACCATTAGCTCCTCTTTTCACGTTCGATCTGAAAGGATTGACTATATACATATGGGCAGTGGCTTTGTTGGCTTCTTTGAGCGGTTTGGTGTCATCGGAAATTTTTTGGAGAGCATCTTCCAAGCCTTCGGGATAACGTGTCAGCAGTGCACCCGAAGCATCGGCCAAATACTCTCTTTTCCGAGAAACTGCCAGCTGAATTAATATCGCAATAATTGGTGCGAGTATTGCAAAAATTATACCAATTACTAGAAAAATCAGTTGCATTTGTCCGCCGCCTTCATCGTCACCTCCCCAAATAGCAATTCGAATAAACCAATCAGATATTAGTGCTATAACTGAAACCAATAGCACTACAATAGTCATTAATTTAATATCATAATTGCCGATATGGCTAAGCTCATGTGCCAGAACTCCTTCGAGTTCTTTTTTATCCAGCATCTCGAGTATCCCCGAAGTAACCACTACCATGGAATGCTTCGGATCTCGGCCGGTAGCGAAAGCATTCGGCGCATTGTCACTGATGATGTAAATTTTCGGCGTCGGAAGACCCGCTGTTATCGATAGATTTTCGACTAAGCGATAAAGCTGCGGATTATCTTTCTTTTGTATTTCATGTGCTCTAGATACCGCCAGCACCATTTTATCTGAATAAAAATAGCTGATTATCACATAAATAATTGAAAAACCGACTGCAAAATATAATAGTGAATGATTATTTGTCGCCTGTGAAAAAACAAAACCAATTAAGGTAATGAAAATTATAAATGCTCCAATTAGTAACCAGGTTTTGCGTTTATTGGAAGCTATCTGTGTGTACATAATTTTATTATATCAGTCTATACCTGGTCGAGGCGATTTGCAGCACGTGAAATTTCGTGATACTCGACTGTATTGTACGAATGTGGTCCATCATCTAGCCATAACCAGACTCTGGCAAGATTAACCTCTAAAGACTGCTTCGAGCAAATTGTACAATAAGGTTTTTTGGCTGGTATTATTTTGTCTGACTTACTAACACTAGCAAAATACAAATCAGCACCCTGGATTTTTTTTGAATTTCGTATTAGTGCGTCATTAATTGCGCGAATTTCTGCGTGAATACAACAAGTTTTGTCAGTGGGGTACTTGCGCAGTTTATCAAGCAGCTTGTTACAATGCCGCCATTTAAGATTATTTTGTGGTGGCCCGTTAAACCCTCGCCCGATAATTTTATTGTCTTTTACAATCACCGAGCCACATTTTCTCCTTAAGCATAAAGAGTGGTGAGCTTCATCTGCCGCCACTGCAAAATAATCCTTTTTGCCCGATGCCATCTAATTAACTAAAATTTTACGTCTGTTTGTTTTGCTACTGCTTCTTTTTCACTTTCATCAACATCAAAAAAGTCACGAGACTTAAAACCTAGCATGCCGCCAATAATATTTGTTGGAAAAACTTGCAGTTTGATATTAAAGTCCCTGACATTACCATTGTAAAATCTTCGGCTGGCTTGAATCTTGTCTTCTGTATCTACTAATTCCTCTTGCAACTGAAGAAAATTCTGGTTAGCCTTTAGGTCTGGGTAGTTTTCAGCTACCGCAAAAAGACTCTTTAGAGCACCGGTAAGCATATTGTCTGATTGGGCCATTTTCCTTAAATCCCCTTCCGGAACACTCATAGCAGCAGTTCTGGTTTTGGTAACATTCTCAATTGTGCTCTTTTCGTGTTTGGCATAGCCTTTGACCGTTTCTATCAGATTTGGGATCAAGTCAAATCGCCTTTTCATCTGAACTGTAATGTCGCTTAATGCTTCATCTGTTCTAAGCTTGGCCTTAATTAAACCATTGTATGTCAGCCACAACCACAAAAGTATAACTGCTACAACTATTAAGATAATTATCCAAATCATATATAAACTCCTAACTAATAACTAGATTATACTCTTTTACCAAATAAAATAAATGGTGGGCGATGCAGGACTCGAACCTGCGACTTCCTCGGTGTAAACGAGGCGCTCTAGCCAACTGAGCTAATCGCCCGCCTGCGCTTTTAAGCTATGGCGGACAAGCCCCCTTGATTATGGCTTGCCAGTCCGTAGCCCTGTCTGCCGTCAGGCAGGCTTGGCGAAGGATGGTGCGGGTGCCGGGACTCAAACCCGGGGCCTCTTCCTTGGCAAGGAAGCGCTCTATCAGCTGAGCTACACCCGCCTGCGCCGACCTGCGCTTCGCCGAGGCTTCGGCAAGGCGAGGGCTTCGGCGGGTAAGTCCGCTTTTACCTTCTCATGGCCGTGCCATGAACATAACACTACTGTAATAACAGAATGGAATTCGTTTTACTGTAAGGAATTATTCATGGTGGCGAGACTCGGAATCGAACCGAGGACGCACGGCTCTTCAAGCCGTCGCTCTACCAACTGAGCTATCTCGCCAAATTTTCTTTTTACCCCTTTGCAACAAAAGCTTTCAAACTACCAACTCCGATGCTCCGATCGGAGTCCCGATTACAACGTCGGGGCTGAGCTATCTCGCCCCACTACGCTCCAGGTTTGGCACCGGAGCTTCGAGGGGCTAGCTAAGTAAAATTACTTAACTGCTTGTCCTCCGAAGCTCTGGTACATGAGCGAAGGATGGAAGCTATCTCGCCCCATCTAAAATATTATAATTGTTTTTTTGCACAAGAGCTATTTATATTAACAAAAATGGATCTTAATTTCCAGGTCTTTTAATTTTATCTATCCGTAGCTTATAATGAATCAGTGAGGTTGAAAGGGTCTGGTGGCCGAGTGGTTAGGCAAGGGTCTGCAAAACCCTGTATACCGGTTCGATTCCGGTCCAGACCTCCAAGGGCGAGTGGTGGAATCGGTATACACGACGGACTTAAAATCCGTTGCCCTTAGGCTTGCGGGTTCG
>JAUYJX010000033.1 GCA_030699245.1 bacterium
TATCATAACTAGACCAGCGGCCATCAAGCAATGTAATGACTAGCTCGATGGCGAGATTTAAGGTTTTATTGTCAGGATCAAGTTTTGGATTTACTTCTACTAGATCAATTGATTTGATGTTATTACTTGCCAATTTTTCGCAAACATATTTGATCTCACGGTAAGTTAATCCTACCTGATTTGCGATGCCGGTAGCTGGCGAGAACATTGCATCAATCGAATCAATATCCAAATTCACATGTAAGGGATTATTGCCTAGATAATCTAGAGTTTTTATGAGTACCTCGCCTATCCCATGTTCAATAATATCATTCATTTCAAACATTTTAATCTTATTTTTGGTAATATACTTTCGTTCAAAATCATCAATATCTTTGGCTGCCAAAATCACTACCTCATTGTAAGAGTATTTTGCTAAATTAAATTTCTTATAAAGACTGTCGCCGAGGACTGTTGAGAGTGACATTCCGTGTATATTGCCCGTAGGGCTGTTTGTAAAATCATTGCAATCCGGATGGGCATCGATATAAAGAATCTGGGCTTTGGGTTCTAGGGCTTTGGTTGCAAACATTGAGCCGATTGAGATTGAATGATCGCCGCCAATGGTTAGCAATCGATCTGAAGATTTGATATTTTGGGTGGCAAAATTATAAATCTGCTTATTTATTTTGGTCAAATAATGAATGTCGTTACGCGCTGTAGCGGAGGTTTGGTGCTCAATCTCACCGATAATTTCAAAACCAATCTTGTTTGTGTGTAGTGCTTTTTCTAGCCCATTTTCCAAAATTGCATCCGGAGCCAATTCGCTTCCTTGATTAAAACTACCCGCTGAAGTGCCGGCTTTGATTATCTTTAGCATTAGATAAGATTATATAACTTAGCTTTTCTAATAAGCAAACAACCGATAAAGATTTTTCTATATCTTAAACACTCGTTGTATAATCTTTGTAGATGGAAAAGATTAAAAATTTAGGGCGTAAAGTTACTCCCCGGTCAGCTATTAATGCTTATCATTTAGGTCAGTCATTTTTTTATAGCCGAAAACATGGCAAGCCTGCTGACCAGATGATTGTTATCGGTATTGTTGGCTCTAAGGGCAAAACAACAACCGCTAATTTGCTTTGGGCTGCTTTGTCGGAAACCAGAGAGAAAGTCGGGCAGATTGGTACTGCCAATATCCGCTTCGGTGAGAAAGAGCAGTTGAATAAATATCATATGACCATGCCAGGAGCTAAGATTATGCAACGAATTTTAGCTCAAATGAAATTAGCAGGTTGTAAATATGTAATTATGGAGGTTCCCTCGGAGGGTCAAACCCAATACCGTCACATTGGAATTAATTTTGACATATTAATTTTTACTAATGTTACTAAGGAATACCTAGCTGCACATAAGTTTAATTTAGAAATTTTGCATAAGCACAACAAGCGCGTTTTTAATTACATGGCAAAATCAAAACGCAAAATAATTGGGGGCAGACTGATACCAAAAACTATTATCGCTAACATTGAGAGTCCTTTTGCTGATGATTATCTAAATTTTGACGTTGACAAAAAAATTACTTTTGGCAGTAGCAGTTCAGCTAACTACAGATTAAAAAACATTAAACTCGATTCACAAAAAGTTATTTTTGAAATAAATAATTATCCTTATCATATCAATATTGCAGGCGAGATTAATGCTACCAATGCAACCGGAGCGATAGCTTGTGCACGAGAGCTGGGAGTGAATGAACCTCTTATTCAAAAAGGTTTTGATCAGCTTTTGAGTATCCCGGGTCGGATGGAAATAATAGATGAAGGGCAAAAATTCAGTGTTTTCGTTGATTATGCCCATGAGCAAGTAGGTATGCACGCTCTTATGGCAAGTGCCCAAAAAATGAGCGCTAAAGATAGTAAAATCATTACATTGCTTGGCGCTGAAGGTGGCGGTCGTGACGAAAAAAAGCGGCCGATTATGGGCAAGATTGTCAGTAAAAACAGCGATTATATAATTATTTCTAATGTTGATCCTTATAAAGACGATCCGATGAAAATAATTGAAGATATCGCCAAAGGTGCCGAAAAAGCCGGGAAAAAGCGTGGTAAAGATCTATTTTTGATCGAGGATCGCCGGGCTGGCATAGCTAAGGCTTTGAGTCTAGCAGATAAAAATGATTTGGTATTTATTACCGGCAAAGGTGCCGAGCAGTCAATTGTCATTAATGGAAAATCATCACCTTGGGATGACCGCCAAGTAGTTCGAGAAGAGCTCAAAAAATTAGGTTGCTAATCTTTTTGATTGTTGAAATAAGTTTTATAATAAAATAGTTTGTACCTTGCGGCTAGATAAAATGAGCTAAGGAGATGTTCGTGACAACTTATGTACTGAATTTTTCTGAATTGGAAGCCGAGATTTTTGAAAATGAACTAAAGGATCATTTGGGTGGTCAAATTAAGATAATAGATCTTTGGCATCAAAGTTTTGATCCTTCTGTCAATGACAAAATAAATCTCATAGCTTTTGTGCGGGGCTTCTTTGGTTCTGTTATCGAACATATAATTGAGGACTGGGCTAATCAAGATATTGTAATCATCGTACCAGATGAAATCTATCATGAAATAATAGTCCAAGAGTTCAAAAATTGTGCTGGCAGATTGCCAAAAATTTGCGCAATTGAAAAGAATGCGTCGGGCGATTGCAAAATTGGCAAGATAGTGGATTTAGCTGCGAACTAGGCAGTTTTAAGCTGCCTTTTTCCTTTAGGAGGGTTTTATAAAAAGATCAGGTTATCTATTTTTTACTTTTTCTATTATCGCTTTGGTTCTTTTAATAAAATCTTCGACAAATTGGTGGGCATCTTTTTTGTTTTTTATCTGACCATCTTGATAATTTTCCTGTAATTGAGTAAGGATTTTACCCAAATCAGGACCCTCTTTAATTTTGTACTCTTTTTGCAGCCAATTTCCGTCAATTCCCAAATCTTTTTTGAGAGACGGTTGCCTTTTTTCTGGAGATTGTGAAAGATAGTCCTGATATAATTCTTCAATTTCATCCAAGTTTGTTTTCTTATGTTTTTTAATAACCTTGCCGCCTGGACCTTGGTGCCAGCTGGCTAGTCCATCAGCTTCATAAAGTTTTAACATCTGTGCAAAGCTTGGGTGGCTAAGATACTTTAACTGCTTGCTTCTTCTCATTTTTGACAATTGACTAATCACTATATGGTATCTGATCATCCAACAAATATCTTCTATGTCTTCACTAGAAAATTTTAATCTTTTAAGGATTTTTTTTGCCATTCTAGCTCCTACAAAATCATGCTCATTAAATCTAATCCTGTCTTTACTATCTTTCGGTAGGGTTTGAGTAACTGGTTTGCCAATATCGTGAAGCAAAGCTGTCCAGACAAGTTTCTTGGAAGGATCTTCTCCTAAATGCTCCATTATTAGCAGCTGATGAGCCCAAACATCACCTTCGCTATGAAATTGAGGTCCTTGATCTACCCCTTTACCAGCTGCAAGTTCCGGTAAAATCTTTTCTATGATTCCTAGCTCATCCAAGTCTTCAAGAGCTTGGCGCCGGCTAGAGTTAGCTAGCATTAAAGTTAACTCTCCTCCGATTCTCTCATTGGCAATTAACCCTATTTGACCTTTTTTAACTGCTTCTTTTATGGCATTTTTAGCAGCCTCATCATATTCAAACTCCAAACTATTTTTAAATCTGATGGCCCTTAGGATTCTCAAGGGGTCTTCTATAATTCTCTCGCTCGGCCTACCAATAAAACGAATTAATTTAGCATCAATGTCCTTTTTGCCATTAACATAATCTACTATTTCCTCTGTTAGTGGATTCATCGCCAAACCGTTAACGCTAAAGTCTCTGCGCAATACGTCTTCTCTCAAGCTATCGGCATATTTGATTTCAGTTTTTTTTCTGCCTTGT
>JAUYJX010000050.1 GCA_030699245.1 bacterium
GCCATAATTACCCTTGGATTTTGACAGTTTTTGACCTTTCTCATCTGTTACCATGCCCCACAAATAAATATTTTCAAAAGGAATTTTACCGGTGCGATATAATCCCAGCATAATCATTCTCGTTACCCATTTATGCAAAATATCTCGAGCCGTGGCCATCAGAGTAGTCGGGTAAAATCGGTCAAATTCTTTAGCGCTGATTAGTGACGCAAACGGCCACTGACCAGAGGAAAACCAAGTGTCAAAAGTATCAGTTTCAGCGCGATAATTACCCTCTCCATAATATTTTTTAGCTTCAGTCTCATCTCTGGTAATGATATACGGCTTTTTATCTGGGTCGTTGCTGGTTTTATAATAAACAGGGATATGAATACCCCACCAAATTTGACGCGATATGCACCAGTCATGTTCGTTTTCTAGCCAATCTAAGGCAACTTTTTTGAATCTTTTAGGGTATATTTTTATTTTATCGTTTTTTAAAGCTTTAATCGTAGCTTGATTTAGCTCTTTAACGCGCAGAAACCACTGTTCGGAAATTAACGGTTCGATTTGTGTTTTACAACGGTCATGAATAGCAATCGAGTGGGTAAGGGGAGTGGACTCAACTAACTTACCGGACTGCTTTAGAGCTTTTACCGTAGCATCCCTTGCCTGCTCAACTTTTAAACCGGCAAACTCTTCGGGAACATTTATCAGTTTGCCATTAGTATCAATTACACTAATTTCCGGCAGTTTATGTGCTAAACCTATTTCATAATCAGTATGGTCGTGTGCGGGTGTGACTTTTAGCGCGCCAGTACCATCTTTGATACTGACATGATCGTCGGCAATAATCGGCACTTCTCGATTGATTAACGGGATAATCGCAGTTTTACCGATTAGTTTGGTGTATCTTTTGTCTTGAGGATTAACCGCCACAGCTGTGTCGGCAAAAATAGTCTCCGGCCGGGTAGTGGCAATTTTAATCGTGCCATAATCCAGTGTGTACATCATATCTTCACGTTCTTGATGTTCAATCTCGATATCCGCAAAAGCAGCATTACAGCTCACACACCAGTTGACGATACGATTACCTCGATAAATATGGCCGTCTTTATGCAGTTGGGTGAAAGTATCATAAACGATATCAATAATATCCTCATCCAGAGTAAATTTAAGCTTGCTCCAATCAGCACTAAAACCCATTGATTTCATTTGAGAAATAATTGTTCCCTGATGAGACAGGGTAAATTTCATTACTTGGTTATAAAATTTCTCAGGTCCTAAATCAAAGCGACTCTTACCCCGTTTTTCCAGCTCTTTTTCAAAAACGTATTGGGTTTCAATACCAGCATGGTCGGTGCCGGGCAGCCAAAGAGTAGGACGATTTTGCATACGAGCAAACCTGGTAGCGATATCTTCGACGACAAACATCATATGACCCATATGCAAACTGCCATTAGCATTTGGCGGAGGCATGATTATACAAAAAGGCTTTTTGTTTTTATCACCTTTTGGTTCAAAGGCACCTTTAGTCTCCCATAGCTTAGAAATTTTTGATTCCCAGGTGTGTGGATTATAAGTTTTCTCCATATCTTATTACATTACTAGATAAGCAGATTTCGGTCTAGGCGGTTTTAGATTGTTTCTAAACTGGAGTCAGCTTTTAATTCCTCTGGTCTTATAAACATCTTTAGCCGTGCCATTTGATATCCGAGCGCACCGATCATTGCTGCATTGTCGGTGCAGAGTATTGGCTCAACAAATTGAGCCTGTGGTATGGCTTTAGTCAAAGTTTGTCTGAGCAAAGTATTGGCCGCTACGCCGCCGCCGACTACAACTGTTTTTGGCTGAAATTTGCTTTTAGCGAGCAGAGTTTTTTCCACCAAGACACTAACGACATTTGCCTGAAAAGATGCAGCGATATCTGATGTTATTTTTGGACTCAAATCGTAGCTCTTTTTCAGATTACCACGCGACTGTCCGACAATTTCTAAAACTTGGCGCAGCACAGCAGTCTTTAGGCCAGAGAAGCTAAAATCTAGATCATAATCTAACTTAGCGGTAGGGAATTGGTATTTATTTTTATTGCCGTCTTGTGCCGTCTTAGAAATTGCCGGCCCGCCCGGATAACCAAGACCGATTAATTTAGCTATCTTGTCAAAAGCTTCGCCGGCAGCATCGTCACAAGTTGCTCCTAACAGGTTAAACTTAAGATTTTTTTCGACCAGCATTAGCTGTGTGTGTCCGCCGGAAACGATTAATGCTAGCAGGGGAAATTTGGGCGGATTATCAGTCAAAAAATTAGCAAACGGGTGAGCAAAGATATGGTTAATACCGATTAATGGCAGTTTATAAATCTCGGCTAAAATTTTAGCCGTCAAAACCCCAATCAAAAGTGAGCCAATCAGTCCAGGACCCTTGGTGACGGCAATTGCATCAATATTCTGCCAATTTAGCTTTGCTTCACCAAGAGCCTTTTCAATCACCGGAATTATGACCTCAATATGACTGCGAGCTGCTACTTCTGGCACCACACCTCCGTATTTGGCATGGATTTCTGCCTGAGAAGCAATAATATTTGATAAAATTTTGCAGCTCCGCTGACCAGTGGATTTGATTACCGCCGCCGCTGTTTCATCGCAAGATGACTCGATAGCTAGAATATTCATATTAGTCTAGTATAAGCTAATTATCAAAAAGCACTCAAATACTGTTAAAATTAACTTTAGTGATAGATAACAAAACACCTGATAAAAGTTGGGATCAAAGGATTAGCTGTCTTGGAGGGGGAATTACCCAAAGCAGTTCCTGGGGATTTTTCCAAAAAGCCCTAGGGTGTAAGGTATATTTTGAATACGGCACAAACTGGGCTTATTTAGCGACATTTAGGAATGCCAAGGCCATAAACTACCTTTTGGTAAATTATGGGCCTAACGCAAGCGGAAAAGCGGCTCTGGATGAAGCTGTGAACTCTCTTTTGGCGAAAGCCAGGAACTTAAGAGTCGATTTTGTACGCCTTGAGCCGGTCTGTCCTGTTCCAGTCGGTGATTTATTGCTAAAATACGCTGCCAAAAAAGTTACTGAAGTTGATCCAGAACACAGCCAAATAATTGATTTGACCTTAGATGAACAGCAATTGCGCGCTGATTTGCATTCCGGCCATCGTAATCTGATTAATGGCACCAAGAGACGGGGGATTGATGTTTATATTTCTGACAGGAAAAAAGATTTAGAAGAATTCATCAAAATGCTGGATGACACAGCCAAAAGAGCTAGGATTAAATTCTACCCAGCTAGTTTTTACCGGAAATTGCTTGAAACACTTGGGCCCGTGGGAACAGCTAAATTATATATGGCGAGAGTAGGAGAGGCACGAGTGGCCGGTGCGATTTTTTATGATTTTAATGGTACGCGTTACTATGCCCATGCCGGCGCTTATCAGCAGATTAATAGGGAAGTTAAGGCTTCCGTTTCGCTGGTCTGGCAGGCAATTATTGATGCTAAAGAGGCTGGGATGAAAAAGTTTGATCTGTGGGGCATTGTGCCGAGTGACAAGCCTAATCATCCTTGGGCAGGGATTAGCAAATTCAAAAAGGCTTTTGGCGGCCAGCAGATTGAATACCTAGGCACTTGGGATATTCCAATAAATCAGCTTAAATACAAAGCTTACAATTTGTATTCAAAGATAAGGGCTCGCCAATGGTAAGATTTGCAAATCACCAGGAAATAAAAAACTGGAACATTTTAGTCGCCAAAAATCCCGACCAAGGCCATATTTATCAGTCTCGAGAGTGGGGAGACTTCAAGGCGAAATTTGGCTGGCAGCCAGTGAGAATAATTTTAGACGATCGAATAGCTATTCAACTTCTCAAAAAGGCTGTACCGTTTGCCGGCAATATTTATTACTGTCCAAAAGGTCCCGGTATTTTTGAGTCTTATAAAAAAGACACCAAGAATGTCCAATTATTTAAGCAGTTTACCAAGCAAATCAAAGATTTTATTTTGCAAAATGATAAAAGGGCGAACTTAATAAAAATTGAACCTGAATTGCTTGAGGGTGAACTGGATTTATCTAAATTGGGCTATCAAAAATCACCTGCGGATTTGCAATTTAAAGCCACCATTGTAGTTGATATTTCCCAAAAGGAGGAAGAAATTTTGAGCGATTTTAAGCAAAAAACCAGATATAATATAAACTTGGCTAAAAAACGCGGCGTTACAGTTGAGTTTACGACAATGGATGAAGCGGGAGCTGATTTGATGTATCGCCTGATGCGCTCAACTCAAAAAAGAGCTGGCTTTTTCTTACGCAAAAAGACTTATTTTAAAAAATACTGTCAGGATTTAGCACAAGCTAAGATGGGCCAACTATTAATAGCCAAATATCAAAACCATGTTTTAGCAGGAGTTTTTGCGACTATTTTTAATAAA
>JAUYJX010000038.1 GCA_030699245.1 bacterium
GATTACCTGATTATCTCTAAACTTGGTCTGAGCTGGTCTAATGTCAAGCAAGTGTTTGGCTCCAAAGACAAAATTGAGACAACTCGCGGTAATATTATTGTATTTAGGGCACCTAATTCTAATTTATTTTTTGTTAAAAGAATAATCGGGTTGCCCAAAGAACGGGTTGTTATCAAAGACGGCCAGGTGAAAATTTTTAATAAAGACAATCCTCAAGGTTTTGTGCTCAAAGAAAATTATATTAATCAAAAAACTGAGGGTGATCTAGATCAAATCATTGATCCGGATTATGTTTTTGTCCTAGGTGATAATAGGACACATAACGGCAGTTTTGACTCGCGTTATTTTGGTCCGCTCTCAAAAGAAAATATTATTGGTAATGCTACGCTTCGACTATTACCGGCAAATCATATGGAAATAATTAAAAACCCTAATTACTAATTATTTGCCGATATATGCGATCTAGTTCTTGGTCGCCGTAAAATTCGACAATAATCCTTCCGCCTTTTGAAGTTTTGCGAATGGTTACTTTGGTGCCAAGTTTTTTGGCAATGTTTTTTTCGAGTGTTTGATTTTCCTTTTGAATATGGCCGGCTTTCTTGACTGATATACTATCTGACTTTAGTCTTCTGGCTAACTCTTCCGCCTGATGAGCGCTGAGATTTTTTTTAAGAATTTCATTTAGTATTGACAGTTGTTTTTGCGGATTATTACTTGACATAACAGCTTTGGCGTGAGCTGTGGAGATTTTGCCTAATTGGAGTGCTCTTTTGGCTTCAGCTGGCAGATTTAACAATCTGGTAAAATTAATCACTGTGGTCTCAGCTTTGCCGACTTTTTTAGCTATTTGTTTGTAGGTCAGACTAAACTGATCATTTAGCTTTTGATAAGCACTGCCTAGCTCCAGGGGTGTCAAGTCACTTCTTTGCACATTCTCCACCAATGCAACTTCTAGCTGCTGTTGTTCATTAAGACTGCGCAGAATCGCCGGCACAATTTTAAGTCCTGCTATTTTAGCTGCCCTAAGCCGTCTTTCTCCAGCTATCAGTTGATAATTGTTAACTTTTTTAGCTAAAATCAGTGGCTGAACAATACCGTGAGCTTGGATCGAATTAGCTAGATCCTCTAATTGTTCTTTGCTAAATTCGCCTCTAGGCTGATGGGGATTGGCAATTATTTTGCCGACATTGATTAGTTCGATTTTATTTTCGTTAGTATTTAGTTTCCGGGGCATAGTTGAAGCGCTGAATTCATCAATATCGGTAGGAATTAAACTCTCTAGTCCCCGTCCCAATCTGCTAACTTTCTTACTCGACACGTCTAATTACCTCCCTGGCTAATTTTTTGTAATGCTTCGCTCCTTTGGAAAAACGGTCATAATGACTGATTGGTTTTCCGTAACTCGGTGCTTCAGCTAATCTAATATTACGCGGAATTATCGTCTCAAACAATTTATCAGGAAAATGCTTTTTGATTTCTTCATGCACCTGGCCGGCCAAACTAGTACGCTGATTATGCATGGTAATCACTATCCCCAGCAAATCAAGTTCACAGTTCAGCGCTTGGCGTACGCGCTTGACGGTTGCCAGCAATTGCCCCAGTCCTTCCAGGGCGTAAAATTCTGATTGCACAGGGATTATCAAATGATCAGCCGATGTTAGGCCATTAACAGTAAGCAGTCCCAATGATGGCGGGCAGTCAATTAAAATGTAATCATAATCTAGATTTTGCAATGACTCTTTCAAGCGAAATTCTCTTTTCCCTTCATTTGCCAACTCAATCTCGGCAGCAGCCAAAACCGAATTCGCTGGCAGTAAATCCAGCCCATAATAATCCGTTTTAATAATAGCAGTACGGACTTTATAACCCTCGACCAAAACATCATAAATCGAGTATTTGAGCTTGTTTTTATCAACTCCCAAACCAGTTGAAGTATTGCCCTGCGGGTCTATATCGACAACTAAAATCTTTTTGCCCGTCTTAGCTAAATAAGCACCTAGATTTACCGTGGTGGTAGTTTTGCCGACTCCGCCTTTCTGATTGGCAATAGCAATAATTCTCGTCATTAGTTTATTTTATCAGTTTTAATTTAGCTAAACCAGTTTGGCTATTAACGGCTTTACTGGGGTAAAAATTTCTGTTAAGCTATAAAATTGTATTTAATTTAAAAAATGTTAGCAGTAATTGAAACGGGTTCAAAACAATATTTGGTTAAAAAGGGTCAAAAACTCAAGGTTGAGTTGATTGAAGACAAGAAAAGCATTGACTTTAAACCGCTGATGATAATTAATGATGATAAGATTTTTGTAGGCAAACCATATCTAGAAAAAGCCTTGGTTCGAGCCAGTATCAGCATTCATCCAGTGAAGGCTAAAAAGATTACTGTCCTCAAGTATAAGCCCAAGAAAAGATATAAGAAAAAAAGCGGTCATCGCCAAAAATATTCAGAGATTACTATTGATCGGATAAAAGCTTAGCCTGTCTATTTGCAACTAGTCTGAATAAATTTGTTACTCGTTGCTTGATCTATCCAGCTTAAAACATCTTTGAAGCTTTTAACCATTGTATTATAATGATTAGCATCATTGTAAAGCTTATAAGTTACATATTTGTTGCCGTTTTTACATAAACGATCAACCATTTGATTCTGCTGATCGGGCAGTATTAAATTATCAACGGCTCCCTGATTAATCAATTTATAACTAGAAGTTTGAATATTACCGGTAATATTTTTATCCAGATCAGCGGCTAGCTGCGGATAATTTGCGTATAATAAATTCTTGTTTTTCAAAGCATCTAAAAATTCTTTGGTATAAATTGATTGCGGATTTCTGCCCCAATAAGTGACAGCTGAATCAATGCAATGATTATTCACATCAGTGGTAAGACTGGATTGCCAGCGGGGCAAAAGTATGCGATCAAGCGGATAGTTTACCTTATAATAGTCCTGATAGCTAGTAAGCACAAAGGGTCCAAACCAGTTAATATTGGCGCCATTTGTGATATCCGCCCAGGTTTTTTCGACATCATCCACAGGCCCAAAGCCGATGATGCCTTTTATTTTCAGCTCCGATGCATAAGAGCTGGTGATTTTATCAGCCCAGAATGCCGCGTGCCCTCCCTGTGAGTAACCGCCAATAAAAACACGGTTTTTATCAACGTTCTTTTTCGTCTCATTTAAGTTATGGAGTGCCCGGATACTGTCAAGTACTGCTCGGCCCTCCATTTCGCCGACCATATAATGATGCATTCTAGTTGGATCGCGCATCCCTTCGTAATCAGTAGTTATGACAGTAAAACCCTGCGAAGCATAAGCAGATAATAGTGAGTCATAATTCGCCCAGTTGCTTTTCTGGGGAACCTCGAGCGAAGCAGCACATTTATCAGCAATGCCGGTAGTTCCGGGGGCAAAAGCTAAAATCGGGGTTTTAGAGTTTACCCCCTCGGGCGCATAAACCCGCGCATAAACAGGCACATCACTGCTCAGCCTGTCAGCTGTATTGTAACGAATGATTTGCTTTGTGATTGAATATTTAACAGGTAGATCAAAGTTTTTGTCAGTCTGTTTGATTAGCGCTAGAGTTTCATCACGGTTATAGCTTACTGGTTTTTCGGATGTTAAGATTTTACCGGTTGTAGGTAGTTCTTTTTTGGGGCGAGTAATTGCGAAGTCTGATGTTTTTCCCAGCTGATTATTTTGCAAATACAAATATATTGATAAACCAACTACACCTAATGTTTCAACAATTAAAATAATGGTTAAAATAATCTTTAGAACTTTTCGCGATTTATTAGATTGTTTTTGTGCTTTCATGGTATTTTATTTAAATCTATTGCCATCAAATACATATCAATATCGCCGATCAGTTTAGGATAGAATTTTTCTTGATAAAAGTTCTGGCTTAAATAGTAGTCTTTATATTTATGGGTTACAAGCTTCACGTGATCAATACTTTGGTCGCGAAAAGATTGTAGGGCTGTGTTAAGCAAATTCTGCCCGATATGCGCGCCGCGATAGTTAGGTAAGACAAACAACCAAAAGATCTGGCCTAATTTTTTAGAAGTCATATGGCCGATAATATAACCGATTAGCTTATCATTATCCCAGGCTCCAACTAGTATTCTGTTGGGACGAATTTTAGCAGTAAATAATTTAAAGATTGTATTTTGTCCGTCAACTTCTTTGAGATAATTATCTGGGAAGTAATTAAAATCAAGATCTAGGGCTCTTTTAAACAAACGACGCAGTTTAAATAGGTCCAAGTATCTTATTTTTCTTATTTGACAACCGGGTCTTACCATGATAAATCTAATTCTCTAAAAATTTTTCTGCCTCCATGGCTGCCTTGCACCCTAGAGCCGCTGCGGTAATTGCCTGACGATAGCGCTTATCACTAACATCGCCGGCGGCAAAGACGCCTGCAATGTCGGTGAATACATCGTTTTTTGTCTGAATATAACCATCTTCATCTAGTTTTAGCCGGCCCAAAAAAATTTCTGTATTTGGCTTATGGCCTATGGCAACCAGCATACCAGAAGCAGGGAGAGTGATTAGCTTATTTGTCTTTAAATTCTTGATTTCGATAGCATTAACAAAATCATCACCCAAAACGTCTGTAACTAAGCTGTTAAAGATAAAATCAATTTTCGGATTATTTAAAGCACGCTGCTGCATAATTTTGCTGGCTCTTAATTTATCGCGCCGATGAATGACCGTTACCTTATTAGCAAATCTAGTTAGCATTAAGGCTTCCTCCATCGCCGCATCACCCCCCCCGACTACCGCAACTTCTTTATTTTTAAAAAAGAACCCGTCACAGGTCGCACAAGAACTTACGCCCTTGCCGATAAACTTCTCCTCACTTTTTAGACCCAGCCATTTAGCCGATGCACCGGTTGCTATAATCACGCCCCGGGCTCGGTAATTTTTACTTCCTGAAACTAAAAAAGGCCGAGTACCAAAATCTACCTTTTTTGCAAGCTCAGATTTAATTTCAGCGCCAAAACTTTTTGCCTGAACCTTCATCTCATCCATCAGTTTTAACCCTGTTACACCTTTAGCAAATCCGGGGAAATTTTCTATTCTGTCTGTTAAAACCAATTGTCCCCCGGATATTTCACCAGCTAAAACCAGTGTCTTTAGATTAGCTCTTGACGTATAAATTGCCGCAGTATATCCTGCTGGCCCGCTGCCAATAATAATTACATCATATAAATTGTTCATCTTATATTTTATTATATCAGCTTAAGTTTGGGGAAAGAAAAAAGCCCCCTTACTTCTAGACCAAAAAACTACTAACAAAATCCCCACGATCGTGGGGATTTTGTTAGTAAAATTAAATTTACTTACTTTGCAGGTTGTTTGGTATTGCCGTCGCAGGTTGATGGCGACCATAAACCCAGTTTGTTTGCTCTTGCACGATCTTCAGCTTGCATAAACTCCTCCTGGTATTCGTAAGGTTGAGACTGGTAGGTATATTCATGCCCGTAGCCCTGCTCTATCATTAATTTGTTGTAATTAACATTTCCCTCTAAAAATCCATAAGCCAGCAAGCGATTATACTTATCGCGTTCACCAGTT
>JAUYJX010000027.1 GCA_030699245.1 bacterium
GAAGTTGAATGTTTATTACCAACCACGAAATGACTTAAGCGCCGCTACGAAACACCTCTACGGAAGAGGCCCGCTTTTTGTAGACTATTACTCAAAGCCAGGCACGAAATACTTCCCACTTTTAATTTCGATCTACTTGGTTAGCGCAGGCCTCTTTTTAACAGCGGTATTTCAACCTGACATCCTGTACTGGATACTCGCGTCCCTCGGTGTTTTAATTATATTGACTGCCCTGGTTATATCGCAAAGCATAAAAGATTTTTTGATTTCCATAATTGGGGTTCCCCTTATCGGACTTATTTTTTCACTGGGCGTCCTGAAAGGAACTTTGCTAAGGGCAAAGGGTCTGATTAGAAGATAAAGCGACTTTTTGCCTAGTCCTGATTATCTGAACCTAATCAGTATGTCGAAATTATTACTCTTAGCATGTGTGTCTGAGATATGGAGAATGTCAAATTTTCCAAACTTACTTTCTATGAGACTGAATAAATCAGAATGAGTGAAATTCTTACTTCGTCCAAGGCCGGAAACCTCGAGAAACATCAACTTCGTGGCGAAGGGCTTGATAGATTCTAATAAACTATACTCATATCCTTCGACGTCGATTTTAACCAAATCATATTTCAGATTGCCGGTAACTTTTGCCACCTCGTTCACAAGCTCTATTTTGGTTTTTTTGGCGGCAGACTTTGTGGTCGAGTTACGCTTAAAAATAGAGCCGGTAGCTGACTTACCAGGATTAAAGTACATATGCTTTAGCGAAGATTTGCCGACGCCGAGATTGAATATGCGGATATTTTTTTTGTGAGCGGTATTTTCTCTAAGTAGATGAAATATCTCTGAATTTGGTTCGAGCACATCAATCAGGACCTTATCCTTCAAGGCATGATTGATTGTTAACGAAAACTGACCAATGTTTCCGCCAATGTCGAGGACTCTTTTAATCCTAATGCCACGGGTATTAGCCAGGATACTTTTGTAAACTTCGTGAGGGTATGCCTGTAGGCTTAAAGGCGTAGCAATGTTTTCATAATGTAGAACGTTTCCTAAATACACTATCTTCTTCTTTTTCGTAAAAGCAGCTCTAATAACTGAGCTGAAAATAAATCCATAGTAAGTAAGCTTTTCCGTTACGGAAAGGGGTGTATTCCACCATAGAGAATTACGTTGAATAAGATGCAGCTGCTTAATTGCTTTTTTAAACCCCATGTATCAAGCACTTTAGCACGAGTAAATTAGGTGGGACAACGGTTAGCGTTTCCAAAATGAGGTGTGAGATAATTAGCGCGTTCTTATGCGGACATCAAAATTAATCAGATTAACTATAACCCTTTTGGTGGTATTGCTATTTGCTACCTATTTTTTACTGAATACAGAGAAATTTAAGCCCCTCCTACATGTAAACCTCCCTTTGCTGTTAGCTATTGGATTAACAAACATCGCCGTTATATACGTTAATGGGTTGTTCATGAAGTCTATATTGATTCCTTTTAATAAATTTATCTCATCTTCAGAAGCATTCTATATATCGGTAATATCTTCAATTGGTAACTTTTTCGCTACAGCAGGTACCGGTTTTGGTATCAGGGCAGTATACCTTAAGAAAAAACACGGGTTGCCCTATAGCGAATTTATAACAACGCTGTCTGGGAACTACGTCTTAGTCTTCCTAATTAATTCTTTTATCGGCCTGGCGGCTCTCTACCTGCTCAGGAATCATTACAATGTCCAGTATTTGACCCTGGCTGTAGTTTTTGGCTTGATATTGATTGCTTCTTTGGCCCTTAGTTTGATGAAACTGCCGCTTAAAAAAGATCCGCGAGAAGCAGGAAAGGGGTGGTTGAGCAGAAACTTTTATCGTGTGGTTTATGGTTGGTCGAAGATCACCTCTGATAAAAAACTAATGTTTAGGTTGATCGGTTTGGTTAGCTTGAACTTTTTACTGGCTGCGTTCATATATTGGGCAATAATCAAGTCGGTTCATTTAGACATTGGGCTGCCATCTTTGCTGCTGTTTACTGTTCTTGGCTCACTGGCTATTTTTATCAATATCACTCCGGCAAACCTTGGGGTTAAAGAGGCAATTTACCTTTTTTCTTCCAGCGTATTGGGGTTTTCTGTAAGCGAAATTCTTCTTATCGTCTTGGTTGAGAGAGGTGTACAGTTTTCAATCTTGTTTGTGCTATGGCTGTTTACGACTACCACACGGACCAAGGATAAACTGCTCAAGAACGGTTCTGAAGTTTAGCTAACTAACCCTAAAGTATTGGCTGTGACCAGATTCAACAACTGCCTGCCCTTACCCTATATAAATATAAGCGCTAAAATATCTCCCAGTGATAGAAACGTTTTTGAAAAAAATTGCTGCCATTGTCCGTTCGGATAAGTTTTTCTACGCAATCCTAATACTTTTTATTCTTCAGGCCTCCTGGATTGCAATTTCCGCGACCTATCCTCAGCCCTTTGACGAAAATACCCATTTTGGATTAATCAAATTATACTCTCAGCATTGGAGTCCTTTTTTGACGGATCAGCCGCCAAATGCCGACGCACTTGGAGCGGTAGCACGGGACCCCTCCTATCTATACCACTACCTAATGAGTTTTCCTTATCGGGTTTTCGCTCATTTTGTCCATAGCCTGCCTGCGCAGGTCATCTTTCTGCGGTTTCTTAATGTGGCTTTTTTCGCAGCGAGTCTTGTAGTCTTTCGCAAAGTCTTACAAAAAACCAAGGCAACACCCGGGATTATTAATTGTGTATTTCTCTTTTTTGTACTTATTCCAGTCGTGCCGTTTCTGGCCGGGCAAATAAACTACGACAACCTGTTAATGCTGACAGTGGCCGCTACGTTGTTACTGACCCTAAATTTTGTGGAAGTCATGGATAAGAAAAAACGTATGAACTTAATCTTGGGTCTTGGAGCGCTTTCGGCTGCTATTCTCGGGAGCTTGGTGAAGGTCGAGTTTCTTCCAATCTTTTTAGTAGTAGTTGTGTTTATCATTTTTAAAATAGGGCGTTTTTGGTGGATGAATAAAGTCGTTTTTATTAAGTCTCTGCGTCATAAGGTAGCCTCCGCTCATCGCGGGATGATAGTTGTATCGTTAGTAATATTCATACTGGCCAGCGGGCTGTTCTTACAGCGTTACGGCGTAAATTTTCTGCGGTATGGCACTCCTACGCCGCGGTGCGATCAAGTATTGACGGTCGAACAATGTAGCGCTAATGGTTCCTGGAAACGCGCTTACGATGCAGAACGGACTAAACAAACAGCGAGCCACAGCCCAATACGCTATTCCGTATCTTGGGTAGTTCGAATGTTCATATACTCTTTTTATACCCGCAGCGGTGGTAACCCCGGGGCATACTACGTCAATGTAAACCCGCTACCATTAATCGGGATCACAGCAATAGCGGTATTCTCAACTGGTGTCCTAATTTTTTTGTTCTATACCAGAGCTATTTTAAGAGAAGACAGAGCACTGTTATTACTACTGATCCTATCAGTAGTCTATTACGCTGTATTATGGGCGTATCTTTTTCAAGACTACCTCCAGACTGGACAAAAGTTCGGCATTAATGGGCGTTATTTATTCCCGGCTATCTTGCCTGTTTTACTTGCCGTCGGATTAGCTTACCAGCGGCTGCTTTCAAAACGTCCATTACTTAAACCAGTGCTCTTAATTACGGTG
Organism: bacterium; assembly: GCA_030699245.1. Lineage (GTDB taxonomy): Bacteria > Patescibacteriota > Saccharimonadia > CAILAD01 > JAUYJX01 > JAUYJX01. The sequence goes on from JAUYJX010000027.1 coordinate 3,690, forward strand.
TTCCTGCTATTTCTA
>JAUYJX010000029.1 GCA_030699245.1 bacterium
TGGCAGTTTTGGTCCTCTGCGGATCGCCAGCAGAAAAAATATACATCAAACCTCCGACAATCAGCATAATCACTGCCGCGATACCGACTACTGTCATTAGCACATTGGTGACATTTTTGACTACACTGCCAATATCACTAGGGCCGCTTGGTGCTGTTACATTTTCAATTTTTACTTCAGCAGCTATTTTATTTAGTAAATTTTTGATATGCACAATTATCACTTTATGGTACTTATTATAAGGTTAACTACTGCATAAGCAAGAATGCAAAGAATAAGCCCGCCTACCGCATAGACAATAGTTTTTTTAGCGCTTTCTACAGCAGAAGGGTTGCCAGCAGAAGTTATATATCGAATCGCGCCGATGATAATAAAAATTACTGCCAGTCCACCAGCAATAAACAAAGCAATACTTATAAAATTACCAACTATGGTAGTAATGGTTTTAATAATCGCATCTTTGCCTTTTGGCTCAAAGTCTACGTTTTGCAACAATGATATAGCAAATTTGTTCATTTTAGCCTATCGTAACTCCTATTAAAGCAAAGATTGCTCTCATCATTATGAGCAAAGCCAAGCCAAGTACTGCTTGAAACAATCGTTTTTTGGCTGATGCAATAGCTTCTGGATTTCCGGCAGAACTGATAATTTGTATTCCAGCCACTATAATAACTGCTACGGTAATAAGGCCAATAATTGCTGTAGCCAGATTAACTATGTTCCCTATAAAAACATTTATAGAATTTTTATCAGGACTTGAGCAACTAGGAATAATGCCCTGTAAAACCAGACACTCAACAGCCGCAAAGGCTCTGCCAAAAATAGCTAAAGACAGAAATGATGTTACTAGACTAAGGCTAAATAGCTTTTTAATATGCATCTAATCTATTCTAAAGCAGCAATCACAAAAGTAAAAGACCGTATCCTATATTAACCATAAGAAATATTGTATAATTTTGGCAATGAGCAAATACAAAAAATTAGGCGGATTTATGGCTAAATTTATTCTGGTCTTTATTTTTTTTGTTGTATTTTTTGGACTAGGACAAAAAGCACATGCATCCCAGCAAGATGGAGATGGCGGTAGGATTCCCGAGTACTATAAAACAGGAGGGGCGCAGACTACAGATGTAGGATGCGAATGGCGAAACGGAGCAGAGATTACCTGTAGAAGCTTTAGCAAAGCTGGTGAAGCAAAATATTTTTATGATCCTTATCTTTCTTTCTATGCCAAAAGGGATGATCCGCAAAAAAGAAAGACTTACGTCTTTAATGGACAGGAAAATGAGGGATACCTTATTTACTACCAAGTAGGGGAGAATGATCTTAGTAATTTTTCAATTTCTACTGATTACAACAATGATCAAAATGGCTTGATAGATGTGAAGGCCTCAAATGTCAATAATTCTCAAAAAGACCCTAGAAATAATCCGGCAGTATGTACAATCAAAGGAATACCAGGCGCATCAGTCGGAGTAAATGCTTCTCCGACCGACCACTGTATCCTAGCATCTACCGGCGAACGATTTCCTGGTAGAGATGTGACGCTTGAGCAAGCAAGAGAATTTTCAAAGGATCAGGCTAGTGGTGTCAGTGAGGGACAAGGTAACCAGCCACCACCAAAGGAAGAATCTACTTGCGATAAAAATGCAGGCACTATGAGTTTTGTACTCTGTCCTTTGCTTGGATTTATTAACAACCAAATAGCTGCCCTAATTGGTGGCAAAGATACATATAAAGCAACGGCAGAAAGTTCACAGGGTCTTGGCGGCGGTGAGGGTCAAGAAAAAAAGGGTCTATTTATATCTTTTTTGGAAGTTAACTTTAATGAACCAGGATTAAAAAGGCTTGCAGGTGCCTTTCTGGGTTTAGCTAATGCTCTTTTTATACTTATCTTTTTGGTAATCATATTCTCTAATACTCTTTCAATCGGTCTAGATAACTACGCTATCAAAAAGATGCTGCCGAAGTTAGTCGCGGGTGTGATTCTAGTCCAATTCACTTACTTTATCGTGGCGGCACTGATAGATATATTTAATTTTTTAGGGGTTGCGATTGTGCAAATCATCCTCGCAATACCAGGCGCAGGCAAAGCTGTCTCTGGCACAGGTGGCGGTTCTCTTGCTGAGAGTTTGGGGAACGGTCTTGGATCAAAGATTGGGGGTGGTATTTCTGGAGGAGCCATTACCGCCATAGGAGTTTTTGTGGTACTAACATTGGCCGTAGTAGCTATAATTGCAGTTTTGATTGCGGTAGTCGCCTTGATTTTTAGACAATTTGCACTAGTTTTGCTTATAGTCGTAGCGCCGCTAGCTTTTGTAGCCTGGGTGCTGCCAAATACCGAAAAATTCTTTAAGGCCTGGTGGACAAATCTCTTGAAGCTTCTGATGATGTATCCTCTAATAACCGGCATGATAGCTCTATCTCTAATGTTAGCTGGAATGGCTGATAGTCTATTCGAAAAGGAGGATGAGTATAAGAAGATTCTACTAGCGGCTTTTCCGATAGTAGCGCTAATACTTGTACCAAAAACTTTTAAGTGGGGCGGGCAGATGATGACCGCAACTAGCGGGGCGGTTGCTGGATATTTGGGCGGTAAAGCTAAGGGCGTTGCTACGGAAGCTTACAAAAAAAGTGCCAAAGAGGGAGCACTCGCCAAAGCAAAAGGCTCAGCTTACTTTGGTTTAGGAAGAGGTATAAGTCGGGTGCCCGGATTAAGAAGATTCGGCGGGACAGCGTTAACCAAAAAAGGTGCTGGGTTAAGGGGGGCTGCCTCCAAGGCAGAGAAAGAATATTTTGGTAATTTTACGGATGAGGATTTAGGGAAATATAATAGTATTGCTAAGGGTAATGGCAAACATGGTAAATCGGCCGCTCTTGAGATTAGAAAAAGATATTCCGAGATGGCTGATAAACAAATTACATGGCAAAACAAAACACAGCAAGCAAACCCTTATTTTCAAAATAAATTAAATGATTTTAAGGATCAAATGAAAGTAGTGGTAAACCCAGAAATAAATTGGACTAGATTCAATTCAGAAACTGGCAAAGCAGAATATAATGAGCCTGAGCATACACCGGTTCCAGGATTTCAGCCACCACGACCAGGTCCCCAGCCTCCACAGCCAGGTCCTCGGCCTGGTGGTCCTCAGAATATTCCTAGCGACATTCGCCTTAAACATGTTTTCGGAATTGTTGGAGAATTTGCAAAAGGTATTTATATTTATCGTTTCAGCTACAAACGACAACCCGATGAGGAGTACATTGGCCTGATGGCTCAAGAATTACTGAATAGTGATAGTTATAAGCAGTTTGTAGTATCAGAAGATAGCGGTTACTATGCCATAAAATACGGCGAGCTAGGCTTTAATTTTAGAAGGATCAAGTAAAAAGTATTATGGCACAGTATAAAGTACCACAAAACGTAGAATCAGAAGACAAGATCTTAGGACCTTTGAGCCTTAGGCAGTTTATTTATGTGATTATCGGCATTATGTGGGCAGCGCTGATGTGGGCAATATTTCGACAAGTTATTGTGCTAGCGGTAGTTTTTGCTCTGCCGGTTACTGGACTGTTTTTGCTGCTCGGCTTCGGCAAAAAAGAAGAGCAGAGCTTTGAAAATTATTTCATTGCACTCATCAGATTCCGGTTTGTTCCGCGAGGGCGAATTTGGATGAAAGACGAAAAAGTTGAAACCTCAATAGTCCAAGGTGTCCCAAAAGTTGAAGAAGTTAGACCAACGCGAAGTGCCAAAGAAGTAAAGGGACAGCTATCTAGACTAGCACTTGTCCTCGATACTCACGGCTATGTCAATAAAAGTCAGAGTAACCTGCAGCTGGCAGACGAAAGCAATTTGGCCTCAGCTCTAAGCAGCCGAGTGGCTAATCCCGAACTCATTAGCCAAGAAATCTTAGGCGCGAGGGTAGTTGTACCGGAAGCTGATGTGATGGATCTAGAAAAAAATCAGAGAGCTGTGACCGTTGCCCAGCTGCTGCAACAAGCCGGAGATAATGTCCGTTCTGCAGCTTTAGAGGAAATGCAGCAGGCATTAGTTTCACCGCAGCCTGCTTCGCCAGAGGCTTCGCAGGTCAGGACCACCGGGCAACCTCAAACTCAACCAAGTGCTCCAGTTTCACAACCTTTGGGCCAAAATGCTATACTAAAAACGGTTACGGTTAACCCGAATTTGACTGTTGCCCAGATAGCAAATCGAGCCGACCAAGCACAACCAAGTAATCAAACTAATCAGGCGGTATAAATGGTAAAAAAACCTGTCTGCCGACAAGGCAGGCTTCACAAAAGTTACGCTTATTACAATCAAGATCCTACGGCTGATTTGGGTTTGCTAATCATAAATTATACGAAACAGAGTGAAGTATAATGGCAAATAATCAAAATAGTCCAACTCTAGCAACCCAAGCCGCGCCTCCCGCTGGTACGGGTCCGGGTGCTAACCCAAACCAAAAGCCCAAACAAACCAAAAGAGTGGCCAAATCAGCGCGTGATCAGCGCCAAAGCGTACAAAATCACCTGCTCTTTTCAGAAATCAGAGATGGCATCGTAATTATGCGCGACGGAAGTTTACGAATGGTTATCTTAGCTTCGGCTTTGAATTTTGACCTCAAAAGCCCGCAAGAGCAGGGTGCTATTGAGTATTCATTTCAGGGATTTTTGAACGGCTTACATTTCCCCTTCCAAATTATTGTCAAATCACGCAAGTTAGATCTGACTGATTATCTGGACAAACTAGACCGGCTGCAAGCCGAACAGGACAATCAGCTGCTAGCGGGATTAATGGAGGATTATATTTATAATGTTAGAGGGCTGATGGAAGAAGTAAATATTATGGACAAGGAATTTTACGTAGTGGTTCCGCTTTATGTCCAAGTATTATCCAAAGAAAATATCTTTTCCAAGCTAACTAAAATATTCAAACCAAACCAAGAAACTGTCCAAACTTCTGCCCAGTTTGAAGAGCATAAAAGAGACTTGGTCCAGCGGGCTAATTCCGTGGCTCAAGGTTTGGCACAAGTGGGTTTAAAAGTAGCGGTGCTTAAAACCCAAGAAGTTGTTGAGCTGTTTTATAACTCTTATAATTTGAGCGAATCAGTCAGCCAAAACTTAATTAGCACGAACGATATGACAAGTGCTGCCGTGCAAAGAGGCGGCGCACAGCCGGTTCCGGCAAATCAAGCGGTTCAAACGACGGAGCCGCAACCTGATGATATATTCTCTGCTGCAGCTAAGAGACAATACGTTTCGCCAGAAACTTCGCAGGTTTCAGCAACTCAAACAGTTGAAACTGCCCAGACTCAATCGCAACCATCACCAGCACCGCAAGCCATACCAACTCCAGGTTCGCAAGTCAGCCCGGGTGCCAGCGCGCAGGTAAATAACCCTAGTCAAGGAGCAAATGTCTAATGGTTAATAAACCTCAAAGCAACTTTTTATTAAGGCCAGGCCTTAGCTGCGATTTCAAGGCCTGGCCTTGGCGGGGTGAAGTCTAATGGCTTTTGGTAAAAAAACAAATCCCGGATTGCAAGCTCAAACGGCGCAAATGCAGACGCAATCTGCGCAAGCAGCTGAGGCCGAAAGAGCTTATCGTCAAGGTATTGTGGGACTGCGCGATATTATTGCACCACCGTCAATTGAAGTTGAAAGCAATTATCTAAAAATTGGTAAAATTTATGCTCGAACTTTATTCGTTTACGGTTACCCTAGGACTCTTTTTACCGGCTGGCTGTCACCAATCATCAATATGGATGAAGTGATTGATATTAGTCTCAATATCGTGCCGGTGGAGAGCAAAATAGTACTCGAAAACCTCAAGAAAAAGGTTGCGCAACTGGAGGCTAGTGAAGAAATTGGCCGCGAAAAAGGTAAGGTTCGTGATCCGGCTCTAGAGGCAGGCATCGCTGATGCTGAAGAGTTGCGTGACAAACTGCAAGTTGGCGAAGAAAGATTTTTCCGCTTGGGCTTGTACATTACTTTATACGGCAAAGATCTTGAAGAATTGGATCTAGTCCAGCGCAAGATCGAATCAATACTTGGCAGTAGTCTAATTTATACCAAGCCAGCTACTGTGCAAATGGAACAGGGCTTTAATTCCACCCTGCCCCTCTCAACCGATCAGCTGATGATCTCGCGCAATATGGATACCGGCGCGCTTTCATCAAGCTTTCCTTTTACCACAGCTGAACTTAGTCAAAATGACGGCATCCTCTATGGCCTGAATCGCCATAATAATGGCCTGGTGCTATTTGACCGGTTCAGCTTAGAAAATGCCAACATGGTAGTCTTTGCCAAATCCGGTGCCGGTAAAAGTTTCGCCATCAAACTAGAATGCTTGAGATATCTAATGATGGGCACAGAAATAATTGTCATAGATCCGGAAAATGAATATCGCAGATTATGCGAGGCAGTGGGTGGTAGTTTCCTGCATTTATCGCTGGCTAGTCATACGCGTATCAACCCCTTTGATCTGCCAAAAACTATTGATCCCGAAGAAGCCGATAATGCCTTGCGGGCTAATATCATTATGCTGCACGGGTTAATTAAACTGATGATTGGCGGTATGACACCAGCCGAAGAAGCTGATATGGACGCGGCACTAATTAATACTTACGCCGGGAAGGGCATCACTAATGACCCACTAACCCACATGAGCGAGCCCCCGGTGATGGGTGATCTATATAATGTTCTAACTAGCATGGGTGGTAATGGTCCCGGTTTAGCGGCTAAGCTTAGGCCGTTTATTGAGGGTACTTTTAGCGGCATATTTTCTGAACAGTCGAACGTTGATTTGAATTCAAAATTCATTGTCTTTAATATTCGCGATCTGGAGGAAGAACTGCGGCCAATCGGTATGTATATTACTCTAAATTACATCTGGAATAGGGTAAAGACCGAGCAAAAGCGCCGCATACTGGTGATTGATGAGGCCTGGCAATTATTAAAATATGAGGAGTCAGCTCAGTTTATGTTTAGTGTGGCGAAACGGGCGCGTAAATATTACCTCGGTCTAACTACTATCTCGCAGGATGTTGAGGATATGCTTAGCTCACAAATGGGCAGGGCAATTGTTAATAACTCTTCATTGCAGCTGCTGCTCAAACAAGCTCCGTCATCAGTAGATGTAGTTTCGGATACATTTAAATTAACCAGTGAGGAAAAAAACCGTCTTAGCCAGTTCCCAGTAGGTGAGGGTCTTTTCTTCGCCGGACTAAACCATATCATCATGCGCATCTTAGCCTCACCAATGGAAGAACAACTGATTACCACCAACCCGGAAGAATTATTAGAAGGGCAAGCAGCAGGAGAGCAGCCGGCCGGTGAAGCAATACAGCAAAATATTGAACAATAGGTAGCTTATGGACCCGGAACAAAACCCCACAGAGCAGCCAGAGCAACTACCTCAGCCTGGAAGACCACAGCCGCAGGGCCCGACTATGGGTCAGCGCGCTAAGGGCCTTGGGGGTAACTTAATTAATAAAGCATCGTCTGCCAAAACTGGTGGTAAAATTGGTGGAGGTAAGGGCGAAGCAGCTGGTAGGAAAACACCTCTAGGCAGCATGGGTGGTGGTAAAAAGGGTCCTGCAGAGGAAAAAATTGATAAAGCTGCCGGCAAAGCTGCGGGCACAGGCATAAAAGCTGCTCTTACAGCTACAGGTGTGGGGGCAACCGTAGCTCAAGCGGCTGGAAAAGCTACAGACTGGTTAGTTCGAAAAATTGGCAGTAAAAGGCTAGCAATGGGTTTAGCTGTAGTTATTTTAATGCCAACGATACTAGTGGCCGTATTAATTGCCACCTTCTTTAGAAACCCTCTAGCCTTTCTTTATAATGTAAATAAGCAGGCAGGCATAGGAGCATTTTCGTTACCTGTCAATTATGCTGCGGCCAAGATAGTTTTTTCGAGCCTGGTTTCAGAAAATAATAAATCAACACCCAAAATTAAGTTAGCCGATAAGATTGGAGCAAATAATCCTGATAAACCAAATGCTAGATTAGCTGCTTCTTTTAAAGATCCAGGGGTTAAAGAGGCCTTTTGGGCAAAATCTGATAGTAGTAATCCTGAAATAAATATAAGAACAAAAGGCTATGACGATAAGCCATACCGGTTTCTTGATACCACTAGCGGTTTCGATCAGCGAGATAGGGTATATACACATATAGGCGACGGGCGAGGGCAAGTAGGCAAAATAAAAATTGACATATGTAACCCAAGTAAGGGCATGTTAATTGATAGAGATGTTCCTACAGATAATCCGGACCCAAATAGTGTAATCCTTCTTAATAATATTGAAAACAGTCAGCTTTTTATAGACAGGCTCAAGGGACAGCCTGATTACAGAGAAGATTTATGTCCGCCAGGCTCTGAGGTTAGGGGGGGTGGAGGGCAAGCTGGTGCAGCGGGCGCAGAAAAACCGGCAATACCTGATTCATTAGCTAATACCGTTAATTTTAAAGAGCTATTGGCAAAAATCAACTGGAAGGAAGCCCAATATCAGTATGGTAGGAAGGAAAGCTTATATACTCTCAAAACTTCTGATGATGGCAAGCAAGTTCTAGCTTTTGTCGCAAGAGATGGCAAAGAAATAGCACCAGCAGATGTGTCTAACCAAAGTCAAGAAGTGCAAAATGCCATTGCTGATAGCATGGATAAATTAATACCAATAAAAGAAATCTTAATCCGTGGTCCGCAACTAAGAAAAATTAATAAAGCTTCTGATGTCAAGCTAGCCTATGCCGCAGGAGAAGAAAGTAAGACATTCTCTGATAAAGATAGTGAGGAGGCAGCAAAAGCGGAGTATGATAGAACGCTTGGCAGAGTAAGAGATCCAAAAATACAGCCGATACAATTTACGGAGTCATTATCAAAAGATGATGAATATAACAAAATTAAAGAGATCATAAAAAATGTTGAGCAGCAAATCAAAGATGGCACGCCACCTCAAAAAATCGATATCTCTAATCAAATTACACTGTCCGACAATCCAGAAGCAAAAGCAAAAACTATTTGTTATTTTTACGACGTACTGTTAGACCCTGTAAATGTAAAAAATTCTATAGAAAATCGCGCTAACGCCGCGAGAAGAAATGCTACTAAATACCTAACCTACGCCGATACGCAGCTCTACCGCAAAGTCAACCCGGAAGAGACTAAAGCGGTATTTAACCAAGTAGCTGACTGGGCAAGTAGTACTGGCTATCAAAACACGGTTAATGGGTCTACGAATAAGGGCGAGCAAGCAGATCCTGACTCACGCCAGCAAACAGGTATATCTGTCCCTCTAGATGAAGGAATTATTGCCACCATATATAAAAAATGCAGAGAAAATAAAGAATCCCATGAGGGTAAATTTGATTTTAGCCCAAGTTTATTTACTCAAATAATAAGCTGGTTTGGTTTTTCTAGAGGACCAAGTGCAGAATCTATAGATGTTAACAGAGCATTTAGCGATTTAAGGAAGGAGATTTTTGATAATTCTTATCAATACTATCCGAATGCTGGTATACCTGTGGCAAGCGAAATGCCCGAAAACGACACAATTGTTAAAAGTATCTATGTTGCCAGCGGAGGATCAGTAACTGGCGTGGAGGGTGGGCCGCAAAATTTCAACCGTCAATCAGGCGGTATGAGGCAACTCTATAATGATTATCTGCAGGGAATGGGTGGTAGATTTTTGACAGATGAAGAAGAAAAAAACTTGCAACTAGCAATAGAGTCTACTAAGAGATACCGTGAAAAAAATATGGGAATTGCCTATCGGCTATTTAGCAAAGAAAACATTCGTTCAACAGTTAGCGTTATTGGTTCCAACTTTACGCTTGTCAGGCCAGCTACTGCAATGAAAAGAGTAGCAAGTACTATTGCAAATCTAGCTAATCCTATCCAGTCGTTAGCATCTATGTACGACTCTATCTCCTACTACGGTTTTGGCGAAAATAATACGGCTCTGGCCTCTGGGAGTGATCAAAATTATTTTAAACTATCGCCTATCGGGTTTAATATCGACAAACTTAATCAAACTGACCTCCAGCAAAATGCCGATCACATAGAATCGTTAGCCAAGCAAGATAGTTACAAAGAAAAGTTCGCAAATTGGGATAAGTGTATGACAGAAAAAATCACTAGTCCATATTATTTAATAGATGAGTATCTGGATGCCACACAAAAAATAGAGGGTAAAGACGTACCTGTTGTTCCAGATGATATCAAAAAATTATACAAGGAATCTTGCAGACCATTTATGGATCCCAAACAACTTGACCCCGAAGCTGAGAATTATCGCACATATACAGCCGGTGTTTATATCGTAAAGGGTTTGGTCAATCTAAATGGTGAGGAAAAGCTAGATATTAGCGATGTTTCTAGCTTCGGTGGAGGTACAACCGGTGAATTTGCCTGGCCTACACCAGGAAGTGTTACATCCTGTTTCGGGCCAAGGGCTTCGCCGGGAGCTGGCGGCTCTACTAATCACAAGGGATTAGACATTGATTTGAATAATGGGGACTCGGTTTTTGCTGCTGATGGAGGAACCATAGAATCTGCTGGCCCTGGGGGCGGATATGGAAATCTGATGGTAATAGATCACGGCAATGGCAAAAAGACTAAGTACGCACATTTGCAGTCTTTCGTCGCAAACATAGGAGATAAAGTGGGTCAGGGACAAGAAATTGCCAAAGCTAATAGTACGGGCAATAGCACGGGACCTCATCTTCACTTTGAAGTAATTGTTGAAGGCCAAGCTGTTAATCCGCTTAAATACTTACCTAATGACGGCAGAAGCCTAGGTGGCTGTTCTGCAGATTATGAGGGTCAAAGATGAAAAAAATAATCATTATTTTTAGCCTTATATTCGCCTTAATAGTAATTGTATATTTTATCTACCAATTCGCTACCAGGCAGAACCAACCCGTTTATAAAATTTTAAGCAACAAAGGTGGGGTTCAAACGGCAGTTTTTGACAATGATAATAATTTTACTTATCTAGACAAAGAGGGTGCATTGTATAAATACTCTTACCAAGAAAACTCCGTAAAAAGGCTTGGCACCTATATCAATAAATCGCATTTGAGCGAGAACGCTAAATTTATCAGGGAAATAACCGATGAGAATAAAACAAATATATATAGCACGCAAGACAAAAAAATAGTTAAAAAAATAGATGCTTTAGTTTTTGGCTGGCAGACTGGCTCTGAATATTTGTATGTAAAAATTCCTGATAATGTCCGGCTCGGTAACATAGAAGTAGAGGACTTCACAACTGCAGGAAATTTAATATCCTCTAAGGCAGAATCAGGGAGTGAAAAAAAATTATCAAAAATCGTTGCTACTCAAATCTATAGTATAACAAACACAGACTTTGCAATAATGAGTATAGATAAAAGCATTGATAGTAGCGGTTTGCCCTCCTCGCTATTTAAGTACAACCTAAAAACAAATAATCAAGCTGAGATTAGCAATAATATTAATATTTATCAAAGCCATTCAATAGGTTCTTTTATCTTATTTAAGGATAGCCCCGATGATAGAGCGTCGGTTAGATACATAGACAAAAACGGAGAGGTTAAAAATACCAACCTAAGCGCTAACATAAACAATACGGCAACCCTAGACGAAGAGAACTTCTTAACTATCATAAGGGATAAAAAGGGCAAAAATATCATTGTGAAATATAATCTTCAGTCGCAAAAGACTAAAAGTCTTTTTGAGCTAAAAGAAGATATCGAAAATCCAACAAATCTTTTTTATAAAAACGACAAAATAATAATCGCAAATGGTGCTGGCATATGGCTGTTGGAATTAGGGGAAATAATCAAATGAGAGTAAATTCGTTAGTAAATGCAGTTATTCTGCTGTTGTTGGTAATTTTTGGCTTGTTTCCTTTTCAAAAAGCATTTTCGCAATTTAGTACAACAACTGTGGCTAAAGATGATAAAACGGATGAGGAAAAACGGCAAGAGCAAGAGTATCTAAGGATTGGCTTAGAAAGATATTCCTGGGTGGATACGGAGCTTGATAAATGTGAATTGAAAAAAGAGGAATCGGACTCCGGTTCTCAGAGCGGTTCTGGTGGCTCGGCTTCTGAATCAACTAGCGCCCCAATTCAACCAAGTGGAGATCTGGGGAAAGACATAGTCGACAGAATAAATGAGAATAAAGATGTCTATGTTGAGGCAGGAGAAAAGACTAATGTGCCTTGGCAGCTGCTGGCAGCAGTGCATTATCGAGAAGCAAGCCTAAAACCTTATAACCCAAGTAATGGTGATGGCGCTTATGGAATTGTCAGCAAGCATTACCCGCCTAAAGACAAGCTCTCAAGAGAAGAATTTCTCCAACAAAGTATTGATGCGGGTGAATTTTTACAAGGTAAAGTTCAGTCTAACTTATCTAATCATCGTACTCCTTTGCAAAAAGAAAACACAGACCCTGAAGTCATAAAGGACACGCTGTATAGCTACAATGGCCGGGCTGGGGCTTACGCTGCTCAAGCTGCGGCACTTGGTTTTGATCCCAGTACCCAACCGTACGAAGGTTCGCCATATGTTATGAACAAGTTTGACGAAAAAAGGCAGAACATGGGAATAATAACCCGTGACGGAGGAAGTGTAAGTGGTCAAGATACCAGATACGGTGCATTTACAATTTATTCTAAAATTGCCGGTATGTCGGGTGCCTGCGGGGCCAAGGAGACTGGCCTAAAGTATCCTCCAAATCTTGGCCAGCCAAACGAACTAGGTTATTATCAAATGCCCGAACCCACAAATGATGAATATAAGTTTAGTGGTGGTGCTTGTCCTGCCCAAAGGTGGGGGAGCAAGGAATTGGTGGGTGTTATCTATACCGTGGCTGTAAATTGGAAAAATAAATACCCGAATAGCAGATTGGTTGTGGGAGATTTAAATGCCTCAGGACACAAGAGCCATAAATGGGGTGTAGCTGTTGACATAACAGTTAGTGACAATTCAGCAGCAATTATAGGAAAAACCGAAGGTTCTGTTGAATTAGGTAAAGTGTTTGTGAACACCGGACTAATAAAAAGTATTTGGTTTGACGACGTAAATGTTAATAACCAAGTTAAAGCTTACGCGGATTCTATCGGTAAACCCATAATTATGGAGTCAATCGGTGGGCACGGAACCCATTTCCATGTTAATATTCAAGACCAGTTCAAAGGTCCGGTGAGTGAACCGGGATGCTAATATCCAAAATGAAAAAGAAAAAATAATTTATAAGATATAATTGGTATGATAAGAGATAAAGATTATGACAAGCCCGAATTTAATTAAAAAATTATTACTAGCTGCAGCTGCGGTAATTATATTAGGGGTTATTGCCTATTTCATTTACTTCCAATTTTTCTTTTTTGTTACTTCCACAAACCCCAATAATGGGACAAGGCCTAATATTTTGCTAAAAGAAGTTAAAATTAATTTTAATAAAAAACTGCTAGACGAAAATAAGAATAGAGTGGTTGTCCAGCCATTTATGGAAAAAGAGATAGTGGTTAATGATGGGCAAATCACTATCAAACTAAAAGACCCTATAAAAATAAACCAAAAATATACCGTTAACCTCTATGATATAAAATCAACCGACAATAAGATTATCAAGTACTACAGCTTCTCATTTACAGGTAGTGAAATAGATGATAATACTTTATCGAGAATGAAAAAACAGGAAATGAATAATGAAGAAAATGAAAATATTAATAATAAAAATTTCGACGAGTTTCTATTGTCGTTGCCTGTAGAAAATCTAAGATACAAAATTACATATTCTTTCCCTAACGGCACAAGCAAGCCGCCGCAATATCAGATTATCTTATACGCTATCTTAAACCGGCCTGATCAATATGATGAATATTATCGGCAACTAAGGGATTACAAAAAAGAAGCACTAGATTACTTTAGGGCAAATGGCAAAGACCCAACAAAGCTAGACATCAGGTACGAACCGTCCGAAGCAGCGAATTACTAGCGGATGGTGATGATTAGGTCTTTTATTTTTTCCTGATCTAGTTTTTGATTGATTTTATTTAGCAGGGCTTGTTTATTTAATCTAATCTCGCTGGCGGCACTAGCGTCTTCGGTGGCGATTTTGAGCATTCCGTTTTTATAAGACAGCGCCCTAACTTCGACTTTCAACTGCTGGCTAATCACCAGCTTGGCTTCGGTCATCACATCAAGTTTAGAAGCTCCAATCGATTCGGCTCTTTTTTTGAGTAAGTCGACTATATTTTCCATTTTTGTTTATTTTAGTTAAATGGAGTGATTGGGGTTGCTTTATTGTATTATT
>JAUYJX010000032.1 GCA_030699245.1 bacterium
TTGCCTTTTGAGATTCATCGACAAAGACGACGAATTTTGCTCCTCGGCTTAATGCTTCTATACCTAATGATCCACTGCCACAATATAGATCCAGCACAACTAGATCATCTAAATCGCTGCCTATAGTATTAAAAATACTCAATCGCACTTTGTCAGTTACCGGCCTAGTTAAGTGAGTATGCGGAGTAATTATTTGCTTTCTAACTAAAACTCCCCCGGTTAGCTTCATCTTATAATTCAATCGTTTAGATTCTCAAATTTTGGTTGATAGCCTGCCTGCTCATAAGCAACCAGCCAAGCTGCTGATACTAGTTGCGGGATACGTGGTGCCACTACTGCTTTGATAGTTTTGGCGATATCAACTGTCCAGCCTTTTTTAAGATAGCGGATGTATAAGTCATATTGAGAAATTTTCAGCGATTCCCCTTTGAACACCTCGACAACACCCTTTTCTTTGATCTCATCATATAAACGTTTGTCAAATTTTAACCTCATATGAGAGAAAAATAAGGTTGAAGCGATTCCCATCTCGAATGCTACGTGTGTACTCATCAGCCCCTTTGAGCCCCAACGCATCCACTGCTTGCCTAATTTACCTTTTTTCGCATATTTTTTTTCAATTTCTTCATTATCAATATGATGGGCCGGCGTTAAACCGTCGGTCAGATAATGAGCCATCCAGCCGCAGTCAAAAGCGGCTCGCACTATATCACCTTCTTTGAGAGCTTTAACTAGATTACTAAAATGGCTATCTATCCAGCTTGGCAAATACCCGATTTCTTTTTGAGGATCCCACATATGGCTGGAGTCATAATTGCCCTTGAATTTCAGCCCGTCTGGACCATTATAGCCCTCAAAACGCAGGATATTCTTGCGCAAAGGAAACTTGTGATGATCAACTAACGGTGAAATTAAGCGATAAGCTGCCCGATCAAATTTCTGATGGGTGCCCATATATGATATTTTGCCTTTTGAGGCAAATGATGTGACTCCTGAGTTCATTTAATTTAAATTGGTTATAGTATTTATTTGAGATAAGCGGCTTAAAACTAATTTATATTTTAACATATTTTGCTCTTTTAAGAAAGACTCGGCGGCTTGTTTAACGGTAGTTATCATCTTAGCATCAAAAAGATTTGCCATTCTAAGATCAAAGCCATGCTGACGCTGTCCGTAAATTTCACCAGGGCCGCGCATTTCCAGATCTATCTGGGACAGGCGAAAACCATCATTACTTCTCTCAAGACTAGCAAGCCGTTTGATGGCAGCGGGATTATCAGTTTCTGTGAACAAATAACAATAGGCTTGGCTCTTACCTCTGCCCACACGCCCGCGCAACTGATGCAGAGCCGCTAGACCAAATCTGTCTGCCCCTTCGATAAGCATAATTGCCGCATTTTCTACATCAATTCCAACTTCAATTAAACTAGTGGCAATTAGAATGTCTATTTTCCCTTCTACAAATTGCTGCATAATTTGATCTTTTTCGCCCGAATTTAATTTCCCATGAATCATAGCGGTACTGCGATGTGAAAAAACAGTATTTTTTAGTCGCTCGTGTTCTGCTTTGACGCTTTTTTGTCCTGTTTTGTCGGATTGCTCGATTAATGGACAGACGATAAAAACCTGTTTGCCTTCAGCGATTTTCTGGTCAATTTCCGTATAGGTTTGACTTCTCTCATCTTCGGTAATAACTTTAGTGATTATCGGCTTTCGTCCCGGCGGCAGTTCACGAATAACACTTAAATCTAGATCGCCATAAATAACAATGGCTAGTGTACGCGGTATTGGTGTGGCACTCATACTAAGCAGGTGTGGCATTTTATTAGCTTTGGCTTTGAGTTTATTTCTCTGATCTACACCAAAACGATGCTGCTCATCAATGACCACCAGAGCCAGATTTTTGAATTTAAGCTTGTCAGAGATTAATGAATGAGTACCAATAATCAGGTCAATCTTCCCTTCAGCTACATTTTTTTCAACAGCTTGTTTTTCTTTCGGTTTCATCGATGAAGTAAGCAAACCGACTTTTATCTTAAAATCAGCTAAAAGCTTCCTTGAAGTCTTACAATGCTGATTGGCTAGAATTTCCGTTGGTACCATTAGTGCGACCTGATAACCAGCTTTGATGGCAAGTAACGCTGACATCAGTGCAACAACAGTTTTCCCACTGCCGACATCTCCTTCGAGCAAACGATTCATGGGATGAGATTTTTCTATATCCTTGAAAATCTGCCAGGCTGATTGTTTTTGTGTGAGCGTTAATTCAAAACCAAGTTTAGATAAAAATTGTTTAATTAGATCAAGTTTAAAGACAATGGGCTGTGACGCAAGAGTAGCCATTTCTTTTTTACTAATTAAAGCTGCTAGAATTAAAAAGAAAAGCTCCTCAAAAGCTATACGATACTGGGCTCGCTCTAGCAAATCCATCGAGTCAGGCTGATGGATTTGCCTAATAGCTTCATCTAAATTCATTAAACGGTTTTTTTGAGAGATGACGTTTGGTAAATCGTCGCTCATGTGATTTGTCAAATTAATTACTTGATTTACCAATTTGGCGATTAAGCGCGAATTAATTAAACTATTTTCATTATAAATTGGTATAATTTTGCCGCTTTTGGCTAGTCCTAAACTTTCTTCAAAAGTAGGATTCTGCAAAGATAGATTATTATTCTTAAATTCAAATTTGCCGGCAAAAAAGTAATTTTCACCTTCCTTTAGAGTGCTGACAATATAAGGCTGATTAAACCAGATTGCTTTGGTTGTGCCGCTTTCGTCACTTAAGATAGCTTCGACAATTGTAAGTCTTTTTCGAAATGTCCGTTTGAATGAAACTTTCTCAACTTTGGCTTTGATAGTTGTAAG
>JAUYJX010000040.1 GCA_030699245.1 bacterium
TAAATAATTACAAGTAAAAAATTAGGGCCGAGTGAGAACTCGGCCCTAAACCAACCGACAAAAGACGTCAGCATGCCATCTCACTACCTTTCTTTTCTTTGGCAAGCTCTTTGAGTTTCGCCTCAAGCAGAGACCATTCGCCCTGATCGTGGAGAGCATTGGCATTAGCGCGAATTCCGCGAAGATAGGATTCTCGATAAAAATCATCGTAGTCCATCTTCCAGTCTTTGCGCAATTTTTCCGTATCCGCAGCCACAGCACGCTGTTGAGGCGTATCTGGAGCCAATCCTTTGCTATCGAAGAACAGGATCAAATTTGCTCTCACATCAGAAGCTAGCTTCGCTAACTCATCGCCGGTGGACTCTTTGCCCGTTTTATTGGTGATGATCTTGCCCAAGTTGAGCAAGATGTTTTGGAACTTGCTACCTTGCGCACACATTTCATCTCGACCTACCTTTCAAAAAATATCGAGGTGCGGATTGGGAATAAAATTATAATATAAAATTCAATTTTCATCAATGATTTTAAGATAAGTTAAAACAAAGAATCGGGAACAGATTATTTACCTACCCTGTTTCAAATTACTGCGATTGATTAATATTATCATCCGGATTTAAGGTGAAATAATAAATTTTCCACTTACCATTTTCTTTAACCATGCGATATTCAACTGGAATTTCACTGCCATCAGTCGAGGTAATTGTACCCCTAATCTTGGCAGTGTTACCCTCAATATTGCTGGAATTAAAGTTTGCTTTTTTATTTTTCTCTAATTCCGGGTTATCTTTGATAAATTCCTCGAAATCAGCTTCTGAAGTAGCTTTCTTGAAATCAGTTGAGCCTAGATTATAAGCTTGAACTAGCTCACCTTCGCGGATGAATTTAAGCTGCTGATTGGCTGGCTCTATTGGGCCGGCAAAGATTTTGAAAATAAATACGAGTAAAAGTATAAAACCAGCGGCACTTAGTGCTACCAAACCCAAACAGCTAACTAGTATCCAAACCCAGGGACTGGTTTTCTTTTTGTTAGGGGCTGGTGGGGTAACTTTAGTAGTGGCAGTTGCTTTTTTTGAGACATTAGTAGTTTTTTTGGCTGGCATATGCATTATTACCTTTAAATTATATTAAATATTAACATAATGATTGTTTATTCTAAAATCAATTAAGTTCTATTATATCTGCCTATTAGCTGCGTCTGTGTCAGTATATGACCTACCATAGCTTGTTCAACTTCTGACTGTTTTGCTTCATTATTCAAATTAAGCTTTGTATCAAGTGCATGGAGTTTAAAAAAATAACGATGTTCACGGTCGGGTGGGCAGGGGCCGCTATAACCAAAATCACCGCCAGTATTTTTGCCAATAGTTCCTTTGGGCTCAGAGTTTTCTTCAACCCCCGTTGTATTTGGGATAATATCCCACACTAACCAGTGATTCCACAAACCGTCTGCCCGAATACTTTTTGGAACATCGGGGTCTTCCATAATTAATACCAAACTTTGCGTTCCCTCTGGAATATCACCGAGTATAAGCGGCGGATTGATGTTTTCACTGTCACAAGTATACTTTGTTGGGATAAGGCCGTTATTTTCGAATGCTGAACTTGTCATCTTCATTATTTATCTCTTATAGATTAATATTTCTGTAACAATAATATCAAAATTTTTATTGAGTTTTGATAGCATAAAATAAATTAGCAAGCAGTTTTAATTTCTGATGAGGGTCTTTTATATTAATTTTTTCTAGAATGTCTTTGGCTTTTATCAGAGATGGCCTGTCGCCTTTTTTAGTTAATGCCAAAATCTTTTCTACTGAATCTTCTTCCGATGATAATAAAACTTCTTCTTCCTCTGTTAAAATCTGGAGCTTTTGAATGTTTGGAGTATCATTATAGGTAGTTTGAAATTCTTTCCGATATTCTCGAGGCAAGAGTTTAGAAAATTTTGCAATAGTATCAGCTGCTTCCCTTATTTTTTGGTCTCTTCCCAAAGCTTCAGCAATAATGCCCAAAGACCCCATAACGCTTTGGGTAGTTTTTTGCTTCTCTCTGTAATCTAATAGGTCCATTGAACTTCTGATATCTTGAGCTTCTGCTGGTTGAATTTCGATAAGCATTGGCTGGATAGTTTCTTTAATTTTATCCAAGATTTTATCAGAAGGATCCAGGCCTCGGTAGATATCTTCAATGTTTCGATTTAGAAATTGATTAAAAAGTCTATTTTCCTCTGGGCTTTCGGCAGTATTTTCTATGTCAGGTGGCGTAGGATTATCTCTTTCCATAATCATCTTATATCTTACGCTGGGGTCTCAAATATTTCAAACTTACACCTTCTTTCAAAAGTAATTTAATTTTTTTATTAACCCCGCGGTTATATCCACCAATTTTGCCGTTGCTTTTTACTACTTTATGGCAAGGGATTTTTGGGTCATAGTTTTTATTTAAAATATTACCAACTGCCCGATAAGCTTTCGGCCTGCCAGCAAGTTTGGCAACACGGCTATATGTTAAAGTCTTGCCCCTTGGGATGTTTTTTACAACTTCTAAGACTTTATCCTTAAAATTACTCATTGGGTCGCAGTTTTAACAAACTGGCATTAATTGCAACAACTATTGTTGAAACTGACATAAGTACTGCACCAACGGCAGGAGATAATATTATTCCAAAATTATACAAAACACCTGCAGCCAGTGGTATGGCAACTATATTATAGCCTGTAGCCCAACCAAGATTTTGAACCATTTTCTTATATGTAGCTTTCGAGAGTTTTATAACTTTTACCACATCTCTGGGGTCATTTTTAATTAGTATTATATCAGCAGATTTTATAGCCACATCTGTACCGGCACCAATGGCTATACCAATATTAGCCTGGGTAAGAGCTGGTGCGTCATTAATCCCATCGCCCACCATAGCTACTTTTTGACCGTTTTCTTGCAATTGCTTAACTTTGGCTGATTTATCTTGCGGCATAACTTTGGCAAAATATTGATCAAGCTTTAATTCATTGGCTACATATTTGGCTACTTCATCTGAGTCGCCGGTAATCATAGCTGATTTTATTCCTAGCTTTTTAAGTGAAGCAATAGCTTCTTTTGACTCTTCGCGAATCATATCAGCCAGTGCGATAGCCCCAATTATTTCTTTTCCTTTAATAATATAAACAACTGTTTTGCCCACATTAGCAGCTTTTTTAGCTTTTTTGGTAACTTCTAAAGGTATGGTTAATCCCTTTTCTTCTACGTAGCTATAGCTTACCGCTAGATGCGTTTCATCATTGATTTTTGCTCTAACGCCTAATCCCGGTAAGGCTGTAAAATCCTGAACTTTGGACAGCTTAATTTTTTCTTTTTCTGCCTTTAAGACAATCCCTTTGCCAACGATATGTTCGCTGTCTTTTTCTAAGCTAGCTGCTAGGCTTAACAGTTTATCGCTTCTATAACCTTTTACTGGCAAAATATCAGTAACCCCATGTTTACCTAAAGTAAGGGTACCTGTTTTATCAAATAATATAGTATCTAAGTTTCGGGCATTTTCTAGCGCTAATCTTTTCCTTATTAGTAGGCCGTTCTTTGCTGATAAAGAAGTAGAGATAGCTACTACTAGAGGTATAGCTAAGCCTAAGGCATGTGGACAAGCTATAATCAATACTGTTACAGCCCGCTCAAGGGCAAAAAGATTGTTATATAAAATAGCCCATGCACCAAAAGTAATAGCTCCGGCACTAATAGCGATTATGGTTAAATAATACGCTGCCCTGTCCGCTAAAATTTGAGTCTTAGATTTAGATGCTTGAGCCTCTGCGATTAATCGCATGATACCCGCTAACATTGTGTTTTCACCAATTTTAGTAACCTTTACGGTTAATGAGCCGTCTTGATTTATTGTGCCGGCGATCACTTCACTATCTTTATTTTTATCAACAGGTTTTGACTCACCGGTTATTGCTGCCTCGTTAACTGATGAGCGACCATGTATGACGATTCCGTCAGCCGGAATTCTGGCTCCCGGTCTTACTAAAACCAAGTCGCCAATATTCAGTTGTTTCACTAAGACTGCCTTTGGTTTACCATTTATTAATTTTTCTGCTTTATCGGGTAATAGTTTGGCAATTTCGCTTAATGCACTCTGCGCCTTTTGTATAGAAGCCATTTCCATCCAATGGCCCAATAGCATGATGGTAATTAAAGTAGAAAGTTCCCAAAAGAAACTTTCGCCTTTAACCAAAAAGGTAGTTGCCAAACTGTAAAAATAAGACGAAATAATCGCTAGACTAATTAAGGTCATCATGCCCGGACGTCTATCTCTTAGTTCCTTATATGCCCCCTTAATAAAAACTAGACCGCCGTAAAAGAAAATTAAGGAACCTAAAATAAAAGGGATAAGATCTGATTTGTAAAAAACCGGTGGCGAAAAATTCAGCCAGTTTTGGATATTTTGGGAATACAATAAAACGGGGATTGTTAGACTCAGAGATATCCAAAATTTGTTGCGAAACATTGCTATAGAATGACCAGCATGTTTGTCGTGTTCTTGATGCTCCTCGTGATTATGATGTCCATGCTGCATTGTGCTTGCCACCTTTCATTGGGCATGTATTGTCATGTCCGCCTTTTTCTTCTTTTATTAGTCGTCCATCCTCAATAGTGATAACTCGTTTAGCTACTTCTCGGAGACGTTGGTCGTGACTAACAATTACTACTGCTCGTCCCTCCACACAAGCAATTTCACACATCAGCTGCATTACTTCATGACCCGTTTTACTGTCTAAATTGGCTGTTGGTTCATCTGCGAGAATCAGTTTTGGGTTATTAGATAAAGCTCTAGCTACTGCTACTCTTTGTTTTTCGCCACCTGACAGATCACTAGGCAGGTTATTTAGTCTATTTCCTAGATGGAGCCGTTCAAGCAGTTCTTTGGCTTTTATCATGGCTTCTTTCTTTGACAAACCTGCCGTTATAAGAGGAACTGCAGCATTTTGCTGGGCAGTCAGGGCAGAAAGCAAGTTAAACGATTGGAACATAAAGCCAAATTGGTGTAAGCGAAGATTGGCAAGCTCCCTATTCGATAGATTAGATATATTTTTATTTTCTATAAATACTTCTCCGCTGTTCGGACGCATTAGAGAACCAATCATAGAAAGCAAAGTAGTTTTACCTGAACCGGACGGTCCCATAATCAAGACAATATCACCGGTTTCAACAGATAAACTAACATTATTTACAGCCATCACTTTCGTATGACCAGATCCGAAAACTTTATTTAACCGCTTGGCTTCTAAAAAACTCATGATTTAAATACCTCGGCTGGGTCAATACGAGCCAATCTTCGAGCCGGTAAAAAGGCAGCAATAGCCGCCATTAGCAAGGTAAGTCCAAAAATCCAAACAGCATCAAAAACTCTCAATAATGTAACAAATTCTGATACAAACTTACCAACAATGATACTTAGAGTGTAAGCAAAAATAACTCCTACGATATAGCCAATCACACCAGCTATTAATGATTGCTCAAGCACAATACTATAAAGCTGCCCATTTCTTACACCAAGAGCTTTGAGCACCCCGTATTCTCTAGCTTTTTCAATCGTCGAGGTAAAAATAGTTAAGCCTATTACAGCTATTCCCACAGCTACGCCGATCAATACCAACACCAAGATTACCGGCAAAAAAGTTTCTCGAATAAGTTCTGTGTTATCATCGACAAACTGTTGTTTAGTAACAACCTTACTACCAGGCACTGCTGCTTCAATATCTCTTGCCACTTCTTGTTTATCAGCATTGGGCTCAGCTTGAACGATATAGTAGCTGGTAAGTCCTGGTAATTTAAAGAGTTCATCGGCCTCAGCTGTATTTACAAAAGCATAAGACAGGGTTATTAAATTACCGCCCTCTGAAATACCCGTTACCGTAAACTCTCGTTCGCCAATAGTAACTTTTTGCCCTAGTTTTATACCTTTATTTTCACTTAATGAACGGTCAATAATTATTTCACCATTAGCTAGATTTGATTTACCCTGAACTACCTTCACTGGTCCAGCTCCAGTCTGATTATCATAACCTACAAGATAGATAATTATCTCTTTGCCATTAGTATCAAAGGCAATACGGCGACCGCTAAAGGGTTTAGCGGAAGTTACTCCGTTAACCTGTTCAATCTGGGATTTAGCAGATGCGGGAAGGATTGAAATACTATGAAACATATCCTTACCGCCTGTTTGCTCGACCCAAAAGTCAGCGGGAATAGTTCTGATATACTCGCCCATTTTAAAGTTCCAGCCTTGGTACAGCCCTTGTAAAATCATAATCAGCAGAACACTAAACGCCACCCCACCGATACTAATCAGCAGGCGAGTTTTCTCCTGTATTAAATTTCGAAAAGCTATTAAAAACATGGTTTTATTGTAGGCCTGAATAAGAACAATAAAAAGGCAGTAAAATTATGCTAGATTGATTATAATTTTTAACGGTAAGCCA
>JAUYJX010000051.1 GCA_030699245.1 bacterium
ATGTTAGAACTATTTGTATAAATGATAAGAGTTGGAGTAGTGGTAATAAATACCAACATTTTTCTTTATCTTTTTAGCCACATAGTGGTGAATAGCTGCAAAGATATGGAAGTTTAGAAGTGCTTTGGTCTTAGCATCATTGGCTCGCATATGAACATGCATGTCTAAACCGTTTGTAGTTTCTCTAAACACCATATAGACCAAGCATTCTGCTGGTTTTTGTAAGTTTCGTTGCTTATCATCCCAAACATCAATTATGGCTCTTTTAGATAGTGGATTTTGCTGCAGATATTTAATTATAGTGTCCACTTGTCCTACTAGTAAGTTCGCATAATGGTCAAATTCCTGTTGAACAAAAGCCTCATTCTTATTGATAAGATTTGTATAGTCGGTTGTAGCTTTGAATATTTTTCCATCAAAAATCGGCAGATTAATATCTGTATCAAGCTTTGTAAAAACTATCAGTAATGGCATTTCCGCTGTTAATTCTTCATCAAGTGGTTTAGCCAATTGCTTAAGTAATGATTGAGCTTTTTTGAAAGCATCTAGTGTATTGGTAGCTTCAATTATTTTCATATTCATATCATAACAAAAAAGACCCATTTTGGGCCTTTAAGCAAGTACTTATCTTTGTATAACTTTAAACTCACCTTCTCTTAAAGTAACTAGTGGTAAATCTTCTTTATAGTCTTTAAGTTGTTGAAAGGCTTTAGTCCAATCAATATTAGGGGAGTTATAGTCAGATTTATAATGCACGATGACTTTAATTGGTAATATCCCCAATCCTTGTCTAATTTTAGGGTTATCTAAATCATAGTAGTATTTGGATATTATATCAGCTCCAGCTGAAGTTCCGGCTAAGGTTTTACCGGTTAGCTGCTGTGTCCAGTCTGTACTTTCTTTTAAGGCTTGGGCTAATCTTTCTGTTTCACCACCTCTTAAGTAAATAGCATCTGCCCAACTCACTTGTTCTATAAAATTATCTGCTTTAGCCAAGACTATCTCTAGCTTTTTATTAGCTAGATGCCTGGTAAAGAAATCGTTGTCTTCTTTAAATTTATCTTGCCAAGTATCCTTTGGACGGGCAAACAAACAGATTAGTATCTTTACAGGTTCCGTAAAGCCTTTAACCAGTTCTTCACAAAAAGCTTTGCCACCGTCTTTTGCTTTTGAAGAATAACCACCAATAAGGATATATTTTGTCATATGTTTATCATAACAAAAAAGGGTCTCAAGTTTCCTTAAAACCCTTAGGGCTGATAAGTCCTTATTTCAGCTTATCACGCCCCCTTCTTAATCTTTTCCCATTTCAAACGAGGACATTTTTTTGGCCAATTACGCCAAGCCTCTTTATCACGGTATTCGGGAAATTCCCCGTCTTCTACCCAATGAAGCTTATCATCTTCTTTGATATGAGCAACAAATTCTTTGCCGTCAAGATGATCTATTTCGTGTTGAAAGATACGAGCAGTATAACCAGAGTATTCTTCTTCGACTACTTCACCCTTTAGGTTGTAGGCCTTGATTTTGATTTTGTTTGGTCTAGAGACAATGCCACAAACCCTATCAGTAGAGAAACATCCCTCATACCATTCGGTTTGCTCTTTCGACTTCCAAGTAATTTCGGGGTTGATGTATACTCTAATGTCACCAGTATCACCGTGCCCATCAGCTTTAGCATCAACAAGTATAATTCGCATGGAAATACCGATTTGGGGAGCTGCTAGACCAACCAAAACTGGTTTTTTATTACGATCTTTTTGCTCGCCATAGGTAATGGAGAGCATTTTTTCGACATTCTTTTTGATTTCAGGAGAATTAATTTCTCCTTTTGGAACTGCCTCTGCAACTTTAACTAATACTGGACTGTTTGGTTTAACGAAGTATTTAGAGATATTTACTGGCATGTTTTTTCCTCTCTTGTGAAAGAACTTAATTTACATATTTATTATAAGGTTTGATATATCATTAACAACCATAACCAAAAAAGACCCTTTTGGGTCTTTGATAATGGCACTCCACGATCTAACGTTAACTAGTAGATTTTTCCTGATGATAAACCAGGTGGGTACCCGCAACACTATGCGCCACGGCGCAAGGTAATCTGAGGCTTCCCATTTAAAAAATCTTAAGCAGAAAAAATTCTAGTTTTTAAAAAGCGCGAGACGCAGAGTAATTTAATTATAACAAAAATACTAACTAAATTCCGATTATTATTTTCTCAAAAAATACTACTACAGTTTGAATAAACGGCAGGATTACCGGAAAAGCAATAAATAGGATCAAAAATAAAGCTATTATCCCAAATCTTTCAAATCTATCCATAGCATCAGCAAGCGCAGGAGGCGCAATTGCGTAGAGCAAGCGCGATCCGTCCAATGGGGGGATAGGAATCATATTAAAAACAAAGAATGCTATATTGATAACTACAAAGATAGTCAAAAAATTGATTGCCCCACTTGGAATGCCCAGACTAAAAAACCGCAAAATTAGTCCCACAAAAACAGCCATCAGTAGGTTGCTCAAAGGTCCGGCAAAGGCTACTAAAGCAGCCCCGAATTTACCATATTTTACAGCGTAAGGATTAAAGGGCACTGGTTTCGCGGCGCCAAAAACCACGGGGGAACCCAAAAGAATCAAGCTGATCGGCAGAATCAACGTCAAAAAAGGGTCAATGTGAGCCAAAGGGTTCAGTGTCAGCCTGCCTTCTCTCTTGGCGGTCAGGTCTCCTAAGGTATGGGCCATCCAGGCATGACTAAACTCGTGAACCGTAATAATCACAACCAAGATCACTAGATAAAATACAATCAAAACAATATTCATAAATTAAGCATAGCTAACTTTTCGTTAGCTAGCTAGTGTATTGAAACCGAGTCTTTAATTTGCTTTTACCCCGACCTTAAAGCAATCAGAAAGCTGGCAAAGCATTTGGTGCTTCATATTCGAGGACTGTTTGATCCGCCTAGGGCGGGGAGTTCCGCAGAATATGAAAGCCAAATGATTGGCAGTAATTCTAGATTGCGTCTTGGTCGGAAGTTTTATGTTACTTTTTGAAAAGTAACGAAATAAAATATTATTCTTTTCTACTTTTTAGAAAAGTAGAGCAAAATCGCGACAAAGGCTTACAACTTTGAAGCGATTGATAATTTGCTTTAGCATAATGAAAACTACGAAACTTTCCGCCAGCTGGCGGATCAAACCTGCCTGC
>JAUYJX010000058.1 GCA_030699245.1 bacterium
TGAGAGCAGGCTGACAGGAACTCCCAGATAAAAATAAATCTGCTCGCCTTTGGCAACAATTTCCATGCTGATAAATTTTCGACCGTAAAGTATATTGCTGTGTGTGGCAATGCCAGAGAGCAAATTAAAAACCCCTTCGGCTTTAGTGATGTTCTCATCAATTAATTCGCGCTGATCGCGCCCAGCCGTTTCATCAGGAGATGCCGGCGGTAATTTAATCAGCAAGGGTACTATCTTTAGACTTCGCTCGATGTCTTTATCGCGTCTAAGCCTGCTAATATAATTCCAACCAAAAAAGCCGCCAATACCAGCTACTATAATAAGGAAAATAACAATAAAAATTAACATTTATTGCCCCTTGGGATCATTTACATCCAGATTAAATTTCTTTTTTAAAAAATCTTGGCTTAAGTCTTCCTCGTCTTCTTCTTCTTTATGAGGATCATCGGCGTTAGTTTTAATGATTTCTTCGGCTTTATCTACATATTGCTTGTCAACTTTACCGCTTTCATCTGAAATATCTGCTGCATTATCTGCTGGAGTTTGCGGTGTGAGGGGCGGCTGTCCAGACGGCTGGGCAGCAGGAGGCGGGACTGGAGCGTTGGCAACTGGGGGAGGGTTCACCGGAGCTTGGGATGGTACAGTTGGAGCTTTTTCCGCAGGAGCAGGGGCGACAGGCTTTTCCAAACCTTTTTGCTTCTCACTCTCGGGTGTAACTTGCTTGGCTGGCTTAGGCTCAACGCTCTCTTGCTGATCTAAATTGTTATCCGTTGGTTCCATAGCCTAAATTATACCAGTTATGGTTATAAAAACCAGATTTTACCGACTTGGTGATTATGACTAGTGGAATTTTGTGAAACTTATAAGCAAAACTTACTTATTTATCTTGTTGTAATTGTTGTTTTGGGTATTAAAACTTGTAATATTTAAAAATGGCCTCAAAAAATTACTGACGTTCACTTGTAAACCTTGACTTCTACGTTATTAATATCGTCTCCAGCATTAGCAATACTAAGATTGTTGCCAGCTTCGGTTTTTACAACAAATGATTGTCCTTCGGCCTTAATTAGGGCTGCCTGTTTATCAAAATCTAGAATTTTATCATTCTCTACACCTAAAAGAGAAAGAACTTTACTTATAACCTCTTTTTGGTTGTCATTTTCCATTTTTGTTGAAAATAATACCACTGATTCGCCAAAACTGGGATTTTTCGCCCAAAAATCAACCATTTTATCAGCAATCTCTGCAACCTGCCTATCTACTTCTTCCTTGCCTTTTTCATATCTTACGCCAGCTTCCTCATCAACCTCTGATACTTTTTGTCTTAACTTTTCAGCTAATTCTGTATTGCCCATTTTTTCAGCATTATTTGCCATTACTTGAATGGAGTGTTGGGCTTCTGCCATCTCTTGAGCTTTTTCCACATTTTGTTCCCGCGTGTCCTCCTCGGGTTGAGAACTTTCCGGAAGAGATTCTCCTGCTAAATCAGCAAGTTCTTTTTGGTTTTCACTCATTCCTTCTGGTGGTCGATTTCCTTCTGGTGGTCGATCTTCGCTTGGTTCCTCTGGATTTGTTGCCATTTACCCTCCTAAATTATTTTCCTTACCTTAATTCTAGTTAATGCAAAAAAAAAGCAAGCTTTTTGATGGTAAGTTGTCACCATGAACTAACGTGTCATCCTGAATAGCTCCGCTGGTTAGCGGAAGCGCAGTTCAGGATCTCATATAATAATAGATGCTGAAATAAATTCAGCATGACAACTGTGCTTACCCTCCTACCCCGACCTTAAAGCAATCAGAAAACTAGCTAGTATTTGGTGCTTCATATTTGAGGACTGTCTGATCCACCATCCGACAATTGCCGGAGGCGGAGAGTTCCGCAAAATATGAAAACCAAATGGTTGGCGGTGCTTCTAGCATTGTGTCCTGGTCGGAAGTTTTGGGCGACTTTTTGAAAAGTCGCGAAGGATCCCTTTCATCGATTTCAGATACTGAAACCAGCCTGCCTGGCGGTAGACAGGTTCAGCATGACACAGGACAGGTTAAGGATGACGAAAAAAGCAAAAAAATATAGTTTAGTTATGTACCCAAACCGGCGTGCCGACTTCTGACCATGAATAGAGAAAGGCTGCTGTTGCCAGTGGTAGATTTACACAGCCGTGACTACCATTATAGTAATAATCCCGTCCGCCGAAGCTGGAGCGCCATGAAGCATCGTGCAAGCCATAACCTGCATAAAACGGCATCCAATATTGAACAAAAACATTATAATTCCAGCCATACGGGCGACCATCTAAATAAGTACCAGTGGTTTTGTAATAAATACTAAATAGTCCTGTTACGGTAGGGAAACCTGCTCCTGTTGCTCCACTAGTCAGGGGTGAAGAATAAACAACCTGATTGTCTTGATAAGCCCATAGATGCTGCGAGCTTAGATTTATTTCTATGTATTTACTGTATCCAAGCGCAACTACTTCATTATATTCGGTCTTAAAAGCAATTTTAGAAGATGGGATATTATAAGAAAGATCTTGATTGGCGCGTGCGGCATCAGACAGCGCTTTTGAGCTACTGTCCTGGTCAATCGCCAGTCCTTCTTTTCCTTCACGTTCAACCGACGTAACACCATTACTAATCACTACTTTTTTATTTACTGGGACAATATTAATCTCATTAGCTACTGCCTGTACGTAGCCTTTGATCTGCGTATCGTCAATTCTCACATTCAAATAAGCCTGGGTTTTATCTTGATTATAAACCGGCTCAAAAACTAGCCAATGGCCAATATCTGCCGGGGTCGGTGAAAAAGTTCTGCCACTGTAATTAAGGATAAACTTTTTGGCTAAGTACTGCTTTGCCTTATCTTGAGCTATTAAAGTGTCTTTCGGTTGAATATCTGCTTCCACTATTACCGGCGTAAAAGTCAGTTTTTGATCCTGTGCCATAAGAAAACTGTCGCTAATAGCTTGCCTAAGCAGCTTGGGGTTTACTCTTAGTCCGCTCTGCGGCGGTACTACCTCTATATTGCCGTCAGTAATTCTAAGTGTTGCATTAACCGGCGATCTGCCGACCGAATCAATAACCCCGCTTGTTACCTCATTGAATTTTTGATTATTCAGATTATAAACATAACCATTACGGCCGTTTTTTAGAGCAGAAAAAAGCCCGGTAATCGCAAAATTTTCTCTGCCAATCTGATAAGCCGCTTCTGTGGTTTTATCTATGTCATAGGTAGCGCCTAAGTCCCGGGTTGTTAAATCAAATGTCTTATCGTCAATAGTGATTTTTAATTTATAATTCTGGGGCTGGCTTTTTAACTTTGAGGCAGTTTCAGCTCTTGTTAACCAACCAACATTTTGATTAGCCACTTTTACACCGGGGTAAATTTTTCCTTCAACCATGGCAGCGAAAACTGCATTGACGGTAAGAATTGAAAGCAAACCAAAAATCAAAATAGCATAGATTATGCCCGGTTTCTTGAGCAATTGGACATTTATCCCTATTCTATTTTTTTTCACCTCACTCATTTCTTAATTATAATACCTATTTTTTTACATTTAACGAAATTTTACTTCACCAAGATGACTTTTGAGTTTTGCAGTAACCTGATTTAATGTATTTTCTATTTGAGCGGAGGTTGGTTTGGCGCCTAAATTCAGCTCAATCCTAAATAAAAGAGCTTTTTTGGCTTCTTTTATCATTTGTTCGTCTTGATAGTCATTCAAAAACTGATATCGACTAATTTTATCAATACTTCTAATAATTTCGGAAATTTGCTGCCAGGAAATATTTATGCTAACTTCTATGGAGATATCGCGCTTTACCATCTGATAGCTTGGTAGCTGCTTGGCTTTTATATCTGTTTCTTGATTAAGTATTGGTTCAAGATATATCTCGCCATAACTCAATTCATCGTTTAAATTAAATTTATTTAAGGTGGCAAAATCAACTTGGCCAAAATAACCTATTTTTTTGTCACCTAGATTAATTTTAGCCGAATGAGACTTAATCAGAGATTTACCTATTTGAGATGGTTTAGCGGTAA
This sequence comes from bacterium, assembly GCA_030699245.1. Lineage (GTDB taxonomy): Bacteria > Patescibacteriota > Saccharimonadia > CAILAD01 > JAUYJX01 > JAUYJX01. The sequence goes on from JAUYJX010000058.1 coordinate 4,045, forward strand.
ATTCAAGTTTATAAAAATCAGCTATGTAGTCAATCAGGCCTTTGAGCCTTAGCAAACTGTCTTTGCCATAAGTAACAATACCAGCAGCCCAATGTTCATCGGGCTGTTGGTTTTTCTGCTTTGACCGAAGGTGAAGTTTGGAAATTTCAAAGAAGGCAAATTTTTTATCATAATCTTGATTATTCGCGGCAACATTGATTAAACTTGCCATTAGAGTTGTCCTTAAATACTGTTGTTCGTGGGTTAGAGGATTAGCAAGTTCCAAATGGTCTTTTTCTTTTAGGCCTATTTTTTCAATCAACTCTTTACCAACCAAAGAATATGTCAGAACTTCAGTTAAGCCGCTGGCGGCAAGTATTTTTTTGAGTTCTACAATTTTTAGCAGTGTCTGGGATTTACTATTATCCGTGGCATCTATTTGCGGCAAACTATCGGGCAATTTATCGTAATCAGTTAATTTAATAATTTCTTCAATTATATCTTCGGGAATCTTCACATCACTTCGCCACCAAGGTACTGTAATGGTAATGAAGTCATCTAGATTATCAACCATCCGTTTCGCTCCCAGAAACATTGGATCTTTAGACATTACTTCAACTGGTTCAACGACAACTTTTTGTTCTTTGAGGGGTAATTCTTCCCATTTGCCTTTCTGATTACGGGCATAGCCCATGGCATGAATTATTTTTCCATCGCCTATATACATGGCGTTATGGGATACACCCTGTCTATCCTCTCTTTTAAATTCAACCCACGGTCCATCTCTGAAAAGTATGTCCCCGGGTTTTAGGTTAGATAGCCTTACCGTTTTACCAAAATTATATTGCTGAGAAGCTGTATGTCCTACCATAACGCCTATCAAAGAATAAATATAATCTATTAAGTAGCTACAGTCGAAAGCTTCAACCCCATCTGTTTTAAAGCTTGCACCCATTTTATATGGTTTGCCAAGATGCTTTCTAGCTTCTTTTAAAATGCTGAAATGTTCAACCTCAAAACCAAGTTTCTGCAGTCCTTTGATAACTTCCTTTTCATTTAATGTTATACCAAGTATTTTTTCGGCTTTTCTAATACTCAAACCAATATGTTGTACCCAAGGCCAAGCATAAAGCTGATTATAAGGGCCATCAATAATTTGACCATCACAAATTTCTTTTAAATGTGCGGTAGTTCGCTCAAAGGCAATCGGTCCCAAAGCTAACGGCAAAGATCGTTCGAAACGCGTTGAGGATTCTGTTCTAATTCCGTGACGCAATGCCGATTTTCGAATATGGGTTTTATCAAAATTAGCGACCTCTAATAAAATTTCTTCAGTATTTTCATCAACTTCTGCTTTTTGAGAGCCAATCACACCAGCCAGACTAACAGATGTTGTTTTATCTACAACTACCAAATCATTTTTAGTTAAATTGATTTTTTCTCCTTCTAGACTGATAAATTTTTCTTTTTTCTTAGCTAGTCTTACACCGACTTTGCCTTCTAGTTTTCTAATATCATAAGCATGTGATGGCTGTCCTAATTCCAACATTACAAAATTCGTAATATCAACCACTGGATTTATCGATCTTAAGTCATTACTTTCTAAATAATTTACTAGCCATGTGGGACTTTGTTTTTTATTATTAACTTTGAATTTTGCTGATAAAAATCTAGGGCAAAGTTTTTTATCCCTAATTTTAATATTTTCACTTTGTGAGTATTCTAGCCCGTTAATTTTTGGCATTCTTAATTTATTATCATTTTTTACACTAAAGACACTGATTTCGCGAGCTAAACCGATTAAACTTAGATAATCCCATCTGTTTGGCGGTGTTTTTATGTCCAGTTGATTACTTTTTGGCCATATTTCAGATAATTTTTTGCCAATAGGCAAATTATTTTCTAGTATCAAAATTCCGCTATGATCATCAGAGATCTTAAGTTCTTGGGCACTGCATAGCATACCATTTGAAACTTTGCCTCTAATTTCAGCTTTTTTGATAACTAGTCCATCGGGCAATTTAGCGTTTATTAGTGCAGTTGGCACTTTTTGACCAACTTTGATATTTGGTGCACCACAAATAATATCAATTAGAGAGTCTTTGGCAATATCAACTTTTACTAAAAATAATTTGTCGGTATTAGGATGTTTGGTAATATTTTTGATCTGGCCGATTACTATTTTTTTATCAAAGTTATTTGAACTCATCACTTGCTCGACTTCAATTTCGGTTTTTAGTAAAGTTTCGGTCAGCTCACCGATGGTGAGTTTTTTACTTAAATACTTGTTAAGAGAATCTAGGGATACCTTCATCAGAATTGTTCCAGATATTCTAGTTTCGGCCGCCATAAATTGCGCAAATCAGAGATGCCATATTTGGCAATGGCTATTCTTTCTGCACCTAATCCAAATGCGAATCCCCGATATTTATTAGAGTCAACACCAGAATTTTCCAAAACTTGAGGATGCACCATTCCAGCACCGGCAAGCTCCAGCCATTTGCCTTTATACAAAGTGTCAATCTCTACTGACGGCTCAGTGTATGGGAAATAGCTCGGTCTAAGACGAATTTCGGCATTTTTACCCATTAAACCCTGCATGATTTTTAGCAATGTGCCCTTCATATCGGCCAATGAAACATTTTCGCTAACTGCTAAACCTTCTATTTGGGTAAATATCCAGGAGTGAGTAGCATCTTCATTCTCATTTCTGAATACTTTGCCTGGCACAATTATTTTAAAAGGAGGTTTGTTTTTTTCCATAAATCGGACTTGCATTCCAGAAGTATGTGTTCGCGGTATCATTGGTCTTGAGCCTTGCTGCTCGATAAGATAAAAGGTATCCTGCATATCTCTTGCCGGATGATCAACTGGTAGGTTTAAAGCTTCAAAATTATACCAGTCATTTTCTATCTCCGGCCCATCAATAATAGCAAAGCCCAAATTAGCGAAAATCTGATAAATCTCATCTAAAACCAAAGTTATCGGGTGCAGGTGACCATACTTAACACCTGCTCCGGGTTTTGTTAGGTCAATCGTTGGTAAATTATAGCTTTTTTGATTAATGAAGTTTTTGTTTTTTTGGACAATTAGATTTTCAATCTGCCTTTTGGCTTGATTAGCAATTTTACCAATCAACTTCTTTTGCTGTTTATCAAGACTGGGAATTTCTGTGATTATTTTGCTAAGCTGACTTTTTTTACCTAAAAACTTAATTCTAATTTTCTCTAATTGACCTTCATCTTTAGCACCATTAATTTGATCTAGGGCCCTCTTTTTAATACCGTTGATATCTTTATTCATACTTTTTTTGTCCTAACTTTTTTTGTCCTAAAATACATCTCTATTATTAGCAAGATCAGGCCCAGTAGTATTACATCTTTGATAGTTAAACTGCGCAGACTTTTTAAAGCTAATAAAAAGGTGATAGCAAAGCTCAATAAAAAACCGCTTCGCACACTGCTGTTAAAATTGTGAATAATCATTTGATTATTAGTAGCTTTATTTTTCGATAAATAAAAAGTTAGTCCCAGTAAACTAGTCAAAAAAATCATTAAATTTACAAACCAAAGTGTTACGCCAATTGCTCCAATTGTCGAGGGGCTAAATATTATTAGTGACATAATAGTAATTGTCCCGCTGATAACTCCGAAGAAAATTACCAAAGAAAGTCTAATCATATTTTTCTGGTGTTGAACAGATTGCATAGAGAGTTGCTAGGTTGTTTTTATCATTATCCCAGATTAGAGTTTCTACTTCAATAGCTATATTTTTGAATAAAATAATAATTTCGCTGAATAAAATAATTACAGGTCATTTTTAAAAACCTAATTGAATACCTTTTTTATACTAAACTATTAAACTTTAAATTCTTAGCGTTTGTAAGTGCCAATCAAAATGGCTTTGTCCAAAATGTGGCCATTTATTGCTTTTTCTAAATCTTCACGCTTAATGTTGCCACTTAAATTTAAATTTGTATTAATGGCATAAATTTTAAAATGATAATGATGCTCATCGCTCTTAGGACATGGTCCGCCATATTTTAATTCACCGAAATCATTAAATCCAACAATACCGCTTGCGGGGACTGTGTTTTCTGTAATTTCATTTGTATTCGGATTTATATTCCAAACCATCCAATGCAAAAAGTTTCCCGAGGGTGAATCTGGATCATCCATTACCAAAACCATAGTTTTGGTATTATCAGGTATATTCCCGATAGATAAGGCAGGGCTGATATTTTCTCCGTCACAGGTATATTTTTTGGGAATAGAATTGTTATCGGCAAAGGCATTACTGGTTATTTTCATTTTTGACTCCTTAATAATTATCTTATCCATCGGACTGACAGAGTATTTATTATAGAAAAATATGGTTGTAGCAACTACTATGAATAAACTGATTATCGAAATTACTGCAAATATTAGTTTATCATGACTTTTTACACTCATTTGTATTCTCTTTTACAGATATATTATCATGTTTATCAAAGCAAAAGAATATTAGATTAAAAAAAGTTTTATTTGTTTATACTTCTGTTGTAAGAATTACTACGAACAGCATTTAATTAATTTAATCTTGCATCATATGCAGACAAGCGGTAGTTGCAATATTCACAATCTCTGCTTGGATTTGGTATTTTATCTATAAAAACAAATAAACGCCATATTAGCGTTGATAATAAATGGTTACGGGGCAACATATCTGCCCTAAAAATATTTATAGAATCTAGTGGCACATGTTACCCCGGGTCAGCTCTCTTTAAAGAGAGCTGTGAGATTCAGCCGCAGCTTTAGCCGTAACTGAAATCCCCCTACCATCCTATGGAAACTGACTGGTAATTTGCGCCCTGGGCCTAAGCCCGAAGACGCAAATTACCAGTCAACCCCGGCGGGATAGTAAAAGGTAGTGAATGATATTCGACCCCTCGAACAGTAGGGAGAGCCCAGCTTAAAACAAGGGGGATGTTTCAAGCCGGACTACCCCTACCGTTATACTCAAGTAAAATGCAGCTTGCCAGGAATCGATAAGAGAGTTTTGTTTTTATTTTTAAAGTACAGATTTTAAACTTATATATATTGTATCATAGAAGTTATGCTTTAGTCAATACTAAATTAGTAAAAAATTGTTGTATTTTTTACAATGTATAACCTGTAAAGCTAATAACAGAACTAGATTAAGCCAATCCTTTCTTTAACCTGAACCAGTTTTTTACTAGCTATTATGTTTGCTTTTTGGGCGCCTTTTTCTAGAATTTTCTTTAGAATTTCCTGATTTTTACGATTTTTCTCAAATTTTTTCTGTAATTCAGATATTTTATCTGCCACTAGGTCAGCTAGATTAGTTTTGAATTCTTTGTAGCCTTTATTTGCATACTTTTTCTCTATTTCTTTAACGTTTCTATCACTGAAACCAGCATATATTTGTAATAAGTTAGTAATTGCAGGTTTATTATCAGAAGCTTCAATAGTACTACCCGAATCTGTAACTGCTCGAGCTATCTTGCTTTTTATAGTTTCAGGTTTATCGAATAATAAAACATTACCATTCTGATTATTATCACTTTTACTCATTTTATTTTCCGGATCAGCTAGGTTCATAACCCTTGAACCGATATCGCCGATTGCTGCTTCTGGAACAATGAAGGTTTTTCCGTAAATATTATTAAACCGTTCGGCTATATCACGGGTTAATTCTACGTGCTGCCGCTGATCTTCACCGACGGGAATAATATTGGCACTATAGGCTAAAATGTCAGCCGCCATTAGCACCGGATAGTCAAATAAACCGACTAGCTGACCTGTGGTACCTCTTTTTTGGCTTTTTTCCTTAAACTGTGTCATACGGTTTAATTCTCCCATCGTGACGTAATTGTTTAATATCCAGCAAAGCTCAGAATTAGCACTGACATGTGATTGCGCATAAATTATTGATTTATCAGGATTAATTCCGCAAGCTAGCAGCCAAGCAACATTATTTAGTGTTTCATTTTTTAAATGTTGCGGCTTTGGTCTGATATTCAATGAATGTAAATCAGGTATAAAAAATATACATTCACCCTTATCTTGCCATTTTACCCATTGTTTCATAGCACCTAGATAATTACCGATATGCAATTTACCCGTAGCTTGTACGCCAGATAAAATCCTTTTCATTATTTTTTTTCTCCTGATTTAATTTGTTTAATTTTCTTGGCATGAGTAAGTTTGCTGGCAGATTCTATCTTAGAACCTAGTCTGCTGTAGCTGGCAGTTGCCGTGTCCATCGTGTTTTTGGCATTGTTTAGATGTTTATTAACTAGGGTTAACTCCTCGCCGAATTTTCTGGCATCTGTTTGAATAGCTTTAAGATAATTCATCACTTCTTTAGCCTTTTCTTCGATTAGATCGCCCTCCAAGCTAAGCAGCACTGTTTGCAAGAAGTAATAAAAACTGTGCGGTGATACTAAATATACTCTTAAACTTGCACCGTATTCGCTCTGGTTCGTATTGGTCATAATTTCATAATAAATCGCCTCACCGGGTATGTACATTATGGCAAAATCAACTGTGCCCTCAGATGTATTGATATATTTTTTGGCAATCACTTGGATATGCTTTTTTACATCGGAAATAAATTCTTTATGATAACCAGCTTTTTTGTCCTTATCTTCAGTTTGAATATATTTTAGATAATTCTCTGCAGGAAATTTTGAGTCAATTGGGATAAGTCCGTTTTTTGTCTTGATCACTGCATCAACTTTTTCACCGGAGTGAAAAGCATGCTGCAGCTCATAGTTATTTTTAGGAATTTGCTGTTTGATCAGATCGTTCATCAGAGCCTCACCGATATTACCGCGGTTTTTCGGCGACTTTAGGACATCCTGGATATCTTTGATTGAGCGGCCCAACTCCTGCATACGTCCAAGTTCATTTTGCAGTCCGCCAAAAACCTGTGCTGCTTTATCTAGCCGTTGATTCATCTGCGCTTGGGTTTGAATAATCGTTTGATTTACCGAAAGCATATCAGCTTTCAGTAAACTCGCCACATCTTCATTCTTTAAACGATCGATTTTTTGGCTTAAGACATAAAAAAGTAAAATAAAACCTAATAAAATAACAAAAACTAAGGCTAAAATTAGCAAATTAGTCATACTATTTATACCTTATAGACAATATCGGCTTCTTTAACGGCTTGCTCCATTTTAAGTCCAAAACTATCACCGGCTTTGACTGAATCAACATCTTTATGATCAATTTGCAAAGAATCTACTTTTTGAGAAAAATCAGTTTGTTTACCTTTGATATGAATTTCTTCGCCTTTCTTTAAATTTACTCCCTTGTCAAGATTTATAACAGCAACCAGGATATTATCGTAATAATGAGTAATTTTACCGATAGGTTTTTCTGCCATATTATTATCACCTCCTAAATATAGTTTTTTATTAGTTTGAGTATAGCTTGATTATCAGAAAAAAACCAGACCAAAAAGTTTATAATTTCCCCCTCTATTCTCCATAAATATTGAAAAAAAAATTATTGCCTTTTACTCTAATCATAATTTTTTATTGAAAGAAATTCCTTTTTTATAAACTGCCTGAAAATTTCTGGAAATTTCAAAAAATAACTAATTAGCTGATAATAAATTTATTTAAGCTATAACTTCATCTCGCCTGTAAGAACCTAAGACCGTCAAATTGTGGCCTTGTTTTTCGAGACACTCGATGGCTCTTTTGACTCGATCTTCATTTATTCCTGCTTCAAAATCTAAATAAAAGTAATATCTCCAGCTTTTGCCGATTATTGGCCGGGATTCTATTTTGCTTAAATTTATTTTTTCACGTTCAAAACAGCCCAGAGCACGATAAAGAGAGCCTGGTTCGTGGCTCAACTCAACTACTACTGAAGTTTTATTAGCCATCTTTAGATTTTTATCTACTTTATTTTTACGCTTGAGCACGATAAACCGGGTATAGTTATCTTTGTCCGTCTCGATCTTTTCTTCTAGGATTTTTAAATCATAGAGCTTGGCAGCTTGTCTTGAAGCAATGGCTGCCTTAGTTTTGTCATTTTGGGTAGCCACAAATACAGCACTTTCAGCCGTATCATGGCGTTCGTGAATATCAGCTTGCGGTAATTCTCTCTTTAGATAAGATTCGGATTGTAAAAGCGCCATTGGGTGCGAATAAACATTGGTGATATCTTTTTTATTAGCAGAGGGTAAACTTACCAGGCAAAGAGTTACTTTTTCATAATGTTCACCAACGATTAAATGTTGTTTTATCCGCAACAGATCATAAACTTCATTGATTGAGCCAACTAATGAATTTTCAATAGCAACAATCGCATAATCTGCTTTGTTTTTTTCTATATCGTCAAAAACTTGTTTGAAGTTCAGTCTTTCTAAGATTTTTGCTGGCTTGCCAAATAAATATTTGCAAACTATATCGTGATATGAGCCTTTTTGACCCTGAATTGAAATTATTTTTTCTTTGAACATAATTTTAAAAATTTTAACATTAATTTATTTTTTTAAAAATATCTTTTTAGTATATTTGGCCAGTTTTTTTTCAGCCATTTTTTCTGTTTTTGATATAACTCTTCCTGATCACGCTCGGCAAACTCCTTTTTGATAATTCCCCCGCTATGAGGATGTCTTTGCTTCTGATTTAACGGTGAATTAAAGCCATGAGCATAATGGGTCATTTCATGAAAAATCGTTGCTCGCACCACATATTCAGGTATTTGAGGGTCAATAAATAAACGATTAACTGTAATGATTGTAATAGTCTGATCTTTGTGATGTCGATTGATCGAACCCAATCGCCTTTTAGCCTTGCGTCCATAACGAATAATTACATCATTATGCTGGGGAATATCAAAAAAGTGCTTATACCAAATATCGGCTAATAAATTTTCTAGCCATTCTTGATTACGATAACTTTCCATCATTCAAAAATATTCCTTGATGTTTAAAAAGCTCTTCCCTTTTGGTTTAAAATTATTGGCGCGAATACCATCTGCAACTTTAGAAATTTTAGATAAAATAGCTTCATTTCTAATTTTATCAGTTGAAACTAGAATATTATTATCCAAAAAATCCAAACTTAGCTTACTGGGAGGCTGTCCTTGGGTTTTTTCCCACGCCAAGCCATAAATCCCAAGCTGGATACTGCTTTTTAGGGCATTTTCAACAATTTTTAAGCTATCTTTTTGGCCAGTTTTAAAGTCACGAATTTCAATTTTTCCGCTTCTAATATAGACAGCATCATAACGTCCGGCTACTACAACTTTTATATCGTTCAATTTGAATGAAAAGGGTTTTTCTACATAAATTGGCAACTTACCGCTCTTTTGCTCTCTATTAAAAAAGTTTTTTATTACTTTTTTGGCACGTTTGTAACGCTTCTTTTCGTGATCGATTGATATAAAACCTTCGTTTATCCAGTTTTTATCTAACACATTAAATAGCTCAACCAATCTGGGTTTTCGTTTATTTAGCCTAGAGGTAAAGTAAAACTCGATAACTTTATGAATAGCCGAACCATAAATCAAATTATGTTCTATTGGCCGGGGAACTTTTAGTACATGTAAAAACCAAAATTCTTTGGGGTTTCTTAAATAATCGTCAATCTGGTGAGGTGAAAGATGCAGCCAGCCGTTGGTAAATAGATTTTTTACCAGATCGATGTTTTGGGGCGGCACTTTAGCGAGATTATTAATTTTTGCATAAGGTAAGTCGTTAATTGCTTGGGATTTCGGCAAAATATCATCAAAAGCTTCAAAAATAAACGGCGAGGTTTTTTTGCGCCTTATTCCGCCATGATTAAAAGAAGCAGACAAAAATAGATGCTTTTTTGCTCTAGTAGCGGCAACATAAAAAAGTCTGCGTTCTTCCTCCATATGCCAATTGTCAGGAGAGCTGATTTTGATCAGCTTATCAGGAATTTTAATTAATTCTGCTTGGTTTTTTGAGGGAAAAATATGATCAATCATATCAATTAAAAAAACTGCTTCAAACTCTAAACCCTTTGACTTGTGAACAGTCAGAACTTGCACACCATCCAAGTCCAGCGGCGATTGTTCAGCCAGAATGTCGACACTGCTAGCGGATATCTCGCTTAGATACTGCCAAAAATGAAATATGGAAGAATCATTTGTTACTGATTCAAATTCATCAATTAGTTCAAAAAATTTAGCAATGTTCTGAATTTTTAGTGCCGAGTTGGAATCTTTGGTTGATTTATTTTTTAGCTTAATTAAATAATTTGTATCTGTTATGAATTTATAAATTAACTGTCTGGTCGTATTATCGGAAGCAATATTACGGAAATTCTTTAGCTCTATTAGTACATCCGCGACTTTATCATCTAAATTAATGCCGCTTAGTAAATACTTTTCTAGGGAAAATTTGATTTTTGCGGCAGTAGAATTATATTCAATTATCTTTTCAATTGGCAATCTGTAAATATCACCAATCAACAGTCCATACAGAGACTTAGAATCATTAGGGTCATTAAGACAATTAACAAAATTAATGATTGCCCTTATTTCACTGCGGTCAAAAAGGCTTTCATTTTGTGACATCTCAAAAGGTATTTTTTGATTGGCTAAATTGCGGGCAATATCAAGTAACTGCTTGTTTTTCCTGGCAAGTACTGCGATTTCTTTGGCTTTGATGCCGGATTTTATCAATTTTTTTATCTTTTCACTCATCATTATCAACTCTTCTTCTCTGGTTTCAAACTGTGAAAAGACCGGTTTTTTACCCTCAACCTTCCCTATAATTTTTTTGCTGATTCTGTTTTTGACTTCTAGTCTATTAGGATTATTGTGCTGTATCAGCTGATAGGCAAAATCAAGAATCTTTTGGGTACTGCGATAATTTTTATTTAGTACAATTTGTTTGGTATTTGGATAATTTTGCTTGAATGAAAGAATATTAGAAATCGCCGCGCCGCGAAAACGATAAATAGACTGATCATCATCACCCACTACCATAACATTTTTGTGTTTTTGGCCGAGCAAACCCAAAAGTTCATTTTGAGCAAAATTAGTATCCTGATATTCATCGACTAAGATATAGTGAAATCTCTCCTGATAATCTGCTAAGATATGGGGTCTTTTTTTAAACAATTCCACACAAAAATTAATTTGATCGCCGTAATCTAATTTACCTTGTTTTTTGCATTCATCAATATAAATTTTGTAAGCATTAGCTAATTCAAGTATTCTTTTTGCTTCATGCTTTTCATTTTTGGTCTTTGCGCCTAAAAGTATTTTACGAGCGAATATTAAATATTTTTTTGGATCAATTAGTTCGTCCTTGAGCCTTGAAAAATGACGAGTTAGACTGTCAATAAATTTGTAAGGGTTGCCCAAGGGGGCATAATATTTTAGTTTTAGCTTTTCAAAAATCTGTTTGATAAAGATTATCTGCTGAAAATTGCTCATCACAGTAAAATCAGGCGTCAAACCAATCTCTAGAGCGTTTTCTTTTAAGATGCTATCACCTAGAGCATGGAAGGTCATAATATTTGTCTGCACATAGCCGTATGGTACCAGCAGATCAACTCGCTCTTCCATTTCTCGTGCAGCTTTATCGGTAAAGGTTAAAGCTAGAATCTCCTCAGGTTTAGCTTTTTTCTGAGCAATCAACCAGGCTATCCTTCTAGTGATAATTGCTGTTTTGCCGCTGCCCGCCCCAGCTATAATCAAAGCAGGACCATTTAGGTGACGGATAGCCCTTCTTTGCTCTTCATTTAAACCCCGAGACAAATTCATTTCCTTAATTATAACAAACTAATATCAATTGCTCTGGTTTGAAGAATTTCAAAGTGATATCCTTATAATACATAAGCCCAAGTTTATGGCCGAAAAACTAATTATTTCTACTGCCAAGTTAATCCCCGACCACACAAAGCATAAAGTTTTGCCCGGTCTTGCTACTGTCTATCAGTTTGAAACGCCAGCCGCAAGTAAAAGAAACCTAGGAGAGCTAATGATAGTTATTGAGGTAATGGGAAAATTCAAGCTTTGCAATCAGATAA
>JAUYJX010000059.1 GCA_030699245.1 bacterium
CCGCAAACCGGCCCAGAAGTGTTTTATGCCTTACCGATAGGCATAATTACGGTCCTCTATTTTTACAATCGCAAGCTGATCAAAGCACATAGCAGATAGACTTTATCTTTACTAATAGGTTCAAATAAGCTAAAATAATCTAGACGAAAAATCTGACCAGATGCCTATCTGGTGGGTTAATTTTTTAAAATTATGCCAAAAACTAGTATTAAACAAGTTAAAACTTCGATGGCTGATTTGCTCGCCGAAGCAGATCTAAATGCCCTTGATATTGGCGATATGACAGAGGGCACGATTATCGATGCAGATAAACATGAATTATGGCTGGATCTGGGCGTTTACGGCACTGGGCTGGTGATCGGCAAGGAGATTGAAGGTAGTTCTTATAATATCGGCGATAAAGTCAGTGCTTCAGTCTTGGAGGTGGAGGCGCCCGAAGGCTATGCGACACTAAGCCTCAAAAAAGTTGCTAAAGAAAAAGGCTGGGATCTGCTGGAAGAACGATTCAAAAAGCAAGAAGTTTTTGGCATTGTGCCCTATGATGCCAATAAAGGCGGACTGCTAGTAGAAGTTGACGGGATTAAAGGTTTTTTGCCGGTTTCCCAGCTGTCAGCCGAAAATTATCCCAGAGTAACTGGTGCTGACAAGGATGAGATTCTGCATCGACTCAACAATCTGATAAACAGGACCTTGATGGTTCGTATTCTTGATTTAGATCGTAGGCAGAATAAACTAATTATTTCCGAAAAAGCCGCTCAGAAGGAATTAACAAAAGATAAATTAGCCTCTCTTAAAGTTGACGAAAAAGTCAAAGGAATTGTCACCGGCGTAGTTGATTTTGGTATTTTTGTGAATGTTAACGGGATCGAAGGATTGGTACATATTTCAGAAATTTCCTGGGATAGAGTTGATAATCCGAGTAAATTCGTCAAAGTCGGTCAAGAGATCGAAGCCAAGATAATTGCTATTGATCAGGAAAAATTATCGTTATCGATGAAACAGCTGGGCGAGGATCCCTGGGGTAAGGAAATTGCTAATTACCAGGTCAATGATGTGGTAGGGGGTAAAATTACTCGCATTACACCATTTGGTGCATTTGTTGAGATTACCCCGTCAATAGAAGCTTTGGTTCATGTGTCTGAACTTTCTGACAAGCATATTGAAGATCCTTCAAAACTAGTCAAAATTGGAGAGTCTAAAAAATTTAAGATTATTGCTATTGATCCCTCACAGCACAAATTATCTTTGAGCCTTAAAACTAAGATTAAAAGTCCGCCATCTGCCAAAGCCGGCGGAGCCAAAAAAGTTGCCAAAAATTCAACAAAAAGTTCGTCTCCCAGCGCAAAGAAGGCTAAAAAAGCTTTAACAAAAGACATAAAAAAGGCAAAAGAAACCACCATGATTAAGCCTAAAAAGAAAAAAGTATCTAAAACCAAAAAAGATTAAGATGGAGGTGCTCAAATGGTCTCCATATCAGAAAGAACTTGCTCTGTCTGTAAGACCAAAAAGCCTAAAGGAAAATTAGTCCGCTGGGTTATAATAGAGGGTAAGCCCAAACTTGATGCAAAGAAAATATTGTCGGGACGAGGTTATTATTGTTGCAAAAAGCACAAAGGCAACATTGATAAGTTTATAAAAATTAAGAAGATCAAAAAATGAATGAACAAGAAAAAAAGACTTTAGTTCAAATCCCGTCGGTCATTAGTGTTAATGATTTTGCTAACCGCTTAGGTTTAGGGGCGGCTAAAGTGATTAGCGAACTAATGAAAAATGGGGTAATGGCCACTATCAATGAGCAGATAGATTTTGATACAGCTGCGATTATCGGTGCTGAACTGGGTTTTGATATTGAATTAGAAGTTGAGGAGCAAAAACGTCCTAGCCAATTTATTAAAGTCAAGCAAAAAGAAGATATTAAATCCCGCCCTCCCGTCGTTGCTGTGATGGGCCATGTAGATCACGGGAAAACTAAGCTGCTTGATGCCATTCGTAATACTGACATCACATCATCAGAAGCCGGTGGCATTACCCAGCATATTGGAGCTTACCAAGTAACGAAAAACGAGCGCAAGATTACTTTTTTCGATACACCCGGTCATGAAGCTTTCTCTCAACTCAGGGAACATGGAGTAAAAATGACTGATGTGGCAATCATTGTAATAGCAGCTGATGATGGAGTTAAGCCGCAAACCAAAGAAGCTATTGATTTTGCCCTAGCCAATGAAGTGCCAATAGTAGTAGCCATTAATAAAATCGATAAGCCGGAGGCTGATGTAAATAAAGTAAAACAGCAGTTGTCTGATATAGATTTGATTCCCGATGACTGGGGTGGCGATATACCTTGCGTTTTAGTTTCGGCAAAAGCCGGCAAAGGGATTGATAAGATTTTGGATATGGTTTTATTAGTTGCCGATATTAATGAACCAAAAGCTGATTATAGCGGACTAGCTTCCGGAGTAATTATTGAGTCTCATCTAGGAAAAAGCAGAGGACCAATTTCTACCGCTTTGATCCAAAAAGGCACACTAAAGTTAAACGATAATCTGGTAGCAGGCAGCACTTATGGCAAAGTCAAAGTATTGGAAGACTATCAGGGCAAGAGAATCAAAGAAGCTACACCAGGTACGCCAGCACGTATTATTGGGCTTAAAGAGGTGCCGGACTTTGGCGATTGGTTTGAAGTTACTGAAGATGAAAAGACTGCCAAGGACTGGGTTTCTAAACGCGCCAAAGGCCAAAGTATCAAAAGTTTGGTCAAACCAAAAGATGTTTCCAAAGAAGATATTAGCCAGGCTATAAAAATCGGTAAAACCAAAGAGTTGGCAGTACTAATCAAGGCTGATGTTGCCGGTTCGCTTGAATCCGTTACCACTAGCTTAGCAGGTCTTGGCAATGAGGAGGTAAGAGTGGATGTTGTTGCTAGCGATATTGGTGATATTAATGAAACCGATATTAATACTGCCTTAGCCGGCAATGCAATAATTCTAGGGTTTAATGTATCAATTAATGCAGCAGTTAATCAATTAGCAAAAAAGAGCAAGGTTGAGTTTAGGCTTTATAAAGTAATATATGAGTTACTTGATGATGTGAAAGAATGGCTGACCAGCCTGCTTGAGCCAGAAATTATCGAGACACAGATTGGCGGATTAGAAATCCTGGGCATATTTAAAACCACCAAAGATCATGTAATTACCGGCGGCAAGGTTACATCTGGCAAAATCACCCCTGATCTTTTAGTTAAAATTTACCGAGATAAAAAGAAAATAGGTTCAGGCAAATTGACCAGTCTGCAAAAAGAAAAAGAATCAGCTAAAGAGGTAAGCAAAGGCGAGCAATGCGGCATTTCCGTTGCTACTACTGATAAAATTGAAGTTGGTGACAAATTAGTATTTTATACCAATGAGCAGCGAGCCCGTACTTTATAAAATGACCCGAAGAACGCAAAAAGTTGCCAGTTTAATCAAAGCCGATGTAGCCCAAGCAATTGAGGATACGATTAAATTACCTGATACGATAGTTAGTGTTACGGAAGTTGAAGTCAGTCCCGATCTGAAGGAAGCTATCGTCTGGTTAAGTATTTATGGCAAAAATGAAGACCAGGCAAGAGAGACGGTTAGCGAATCGCATGCTCAAATTCAGAAATTTGTGGCCAGCAAAAGCCGTACCAAATTCACGCCAAAATTGCAATTTCGTTTCGACACTTCTGCTGGATACGCCGATAAAATTAATCAGCTGATTAAGAAAATTAAATAATTTGACTATTAAGATAGTAAGTTTTATATTAAATTTATGAGTAAAGTGGTTTTATTAGTAGAGGATAATGATTTTGTTCGCAAGATGTATCAGTTCAAGCTGGCTAAATCCGGCATTGAAGTTATTGAAGCCCAAGACGGTGAAAGCGCCCTAAAAGCTATCAAAGAGCAAAAGCCGGATTTAGTGTTGCTGGATATTATGATGCCGGGGATGAGCGGTATCGATGTGTTAAAACAGCTCAAAAAAGATAAGATAGTACCCAAAATTCCGGTAATAGTATTAACCAATGTGATGAATCAGCAATCGATTGAAGAGTGTAAAAAACTCGGAGCTCTTGATTATATTGTGAAAACTGATCTGACACCTAGCCAAGTGCTAGACAAGATCCAAGCCTGTTTGAAATAACTCTTGACAAATCTAATAGATTTGCTATAATAGTTAAGCATTTTGAAAATAAACGTTTATGCAGCGTTGAATGAACTTAATAATTTGAGTTTTTTCACAGCTGCATAAGCAGCAACAGAACCCGAGTAAAGCCCTCTTCTGACAGGGGACTTTACTCGGTACTCAGGTTTACCTTCGGGATTCTCTGAGGACCTTCTCAGGGAACAGAGCGAGCGCAAGCAACTCTGTTCGGGTTTTTTTGATATATATGGCCCTTTCACAGACGGGGGCGGCAGCAAAAAAAAGTCTGATGCACCGTGGCGGAAGCCCTGATTTGACGGGGCCGGTGCACAAGAGATTTCTCACCCGAGAGAGAGCCTCTTGTTCCGCCACAAGTTTTGTCACGCAAGCGACAACAAGAACCCCACTGAAGCTGATTGCAAATGGCTTCAGCTGGGTACTCAGGTTTCCTTCAGGATTCTTGAGGACCTTCTCGGGGAACAGAGCGAGCCAAAAGAAACTCTGTTCGGGATGACATCGAAACGTCGATACCTCGATACCTCCGAACATCGGAACGTCGAAACATCGGAACATCTAGCACCTGGCAGAGCTTGTAGCTGAAGTACTAAGCTGTGAGTGGTGCACAAGAGTTCTCTACCTGAGAGAGAATCTCTTGTTCTGCCGGAAATATTGGTTCACAGAAAGGTGACCCATGGTCTTCTACAACGCATTGATTTACGTGTGAAGATCGGCGTGACGTGGTAGCTCAAAGCCACTCCTTCGGGAAAAATTGAGCTGTAAGGTCTGAGTTTTTCTCGGACCGGCCGGGTAGTAGATGATCCCGGCCATAATCTTTGCAGTTATTTAATTTCTTGATGACCGTTGAGAAAATCAACTCCGGTCATTATTTTTTTGCCTTCAGGTTTTAGTTTTTTAATCGCTAATGATTTATCTTTAACGCCAATCGCTAAATTTTTATCTAGTCTAAATAATTCTCCAGGCGTGTGTTTAGTTTCATTGATTTTAGCTTCAATAATTTCAATATTTTTACCCCGGTATTCAAAAAAGCTGCCCGGCCAGTCTTCGTAAGCTCTGATTTGCCTCTCAAGTTCAGCCGCAGATTTGCTAAAATCCAGTTTGCCGTCTTCTTTTTTGATTAGTTTAGTGTAAGTAGCTTGGCTGTCATCTTGCGGTGTGGGAGCTAAACTACCATTAAGATAAAGGGGTAATTTTTCTTTTAAAATTCGTTGAGCTAGCACGATCATTTCTTTGTACAACTGCGAACGGGTGATCAATGGACCTATCTCCACTTTTTCAGTTGCAATCACCGGACCCTCATCCATACCGGCGGTTAGTAACATCAAACTCACGCCAGTTTCCTTTTCTCCGTTGAGTATTGCGGTTTCGATAGGGGATGCACCGCGATATTTTGGCAGAATAGAGCCATGCACATTGACAATCCCTTTGGGAAAAATATCAATCGTTGATTGCGGGATAATCTTGCCATAGGCTACCAAAACGCCCACCTCGGCATTCAATTTAATTAAATCATTGTTAATCTCGACAAGTTTTTCTGGCTGAAAAACCCTATAACCCTTAGACAACGCATATTTTTTAACCGGCGGAACCTGCTTTTGCCCGCTGGGACTTAAAGAATCTGCTTTCGTGACAACGCCAACAATTTCATAATCATTTTCTATTGTCTTGAGCGACTCTAGACTTAGATTACCGGTGCCAAAGAAAACAACTTTAGTTTTCATTTTTCTTCTCCCGTTAGAGATAAGAAGCGCTTTAAACGATTACGGATATAACGTTTACCCATACCAGATTTTAGGTATCTTTCGCGAGAGGAAGCATCGTCTCTATTCAAACAAGCCTCATAGTAGATAAGATCAAAAGGTCCTCTTCCTTTGGTAGAAAAGTTTAAACCTTTGCTATGTTCGATAAAGCGCTTCTGTAGGTCTTGAGTGTAACCTGTATAAAGCTTATTATCTTTCTTGCTTTGTAGAATATAAGTGTAATACATTAGATATCTCTAACGGGATTGATAGGCCCTTTTAGTGGGTTTAATTTGCCGTTTTCATCAATTTCAAACAAATCTTCTGATCTTTTGACATGATCTAAGAAAATAATTCCGCTCATATGATCAATCTCGTGCTGAATTACTCTAGCGGCGAAGCCTTCAGCGCTAAACCTGATCTCATGGCCATCAAGATCATTGGCCTTCACTTTTATTTTGACAGCCCGCTTAACTCGCCCGTAAATACCTGGCACACTCAAACAGCCTTCAATATCTTTGGCAGTTTCACGGCTAGCTTTAACAATTTTCGGATTCACTAAGGTAGTAAATTCTTTTTGATCGGTATTCTCGAAATTTTTTCGAACAATAGTTAATTTCATTGGCTCACCGAGCTGAATCGCCGCCAATGCCGCGCCAAATTCACTATTGTGATCCCAGTCTAGTGTAGTTTCGATCATGTCAGCAGCTAACTTTTTGATCGAATCATCAACATAACCAATTTTTTTTGATTTCATTCTTAGTATTTTATTTGGTATGGTGACGATTTTTCTAATCATTTAAACTAAATTTATAGGATCCAGATCAGCAGTCCAGCCGATTTTTAAATTTTTAGCAATTTTAGCCAACGCTGTTCGGTCAAATGATTTGACGATCACTTGATAACGGAATTTGTTTGCCGCTTTCTTGTGCAAACAGACAACTGGACCCAAAACCGATATATTCTTATAATTTTTTCTTAGACTATCGGCAAACTGCATTGCGTTAGCCTTGGTTCTTGCCTCATTAAAATTGCTATAAGTTAATTTTAACAGATAGCTAAAAGGCGGATAAGAGTGTTTTTGACGATTAGCTATCTCGGTAAGGTAAAAGTTTTTAAAATCATGCTCTTTTGAGTGCATCACCGCCGGATTATCGGGTGCATAGGTTTGGATAATCACTTTGGCTTTTTCTCTGCCTCTGCCGGCTCGACCAGCAACTTGAGTTAGTAACTGAAAGGTGCGCTCCAAAGAAGAAAAGTCGGGGATAGCCAGCATACTATCAGCCAGTATCACACCCACTAGATCAACCCCCTCGATATCCAGTCCACGAGCGATCATTTGTGTGCCGATCAAAATATCAATCTCACCGTTTTTTAAATCCTGATAAACTTTATCCAAATGTTCGATATCAGAATTATCGCGGTCCACTCTAGCGATTTTCGCGCCAACAAACATTTTAGTGATTTGTTCTTCAACCTTTTTAGTACCCGAGCCGATAAAAATTAACTCTGTTGATTGACATTGTGGACAAATGCTCTGGGGCAAGTGGGTATGTCCGCAATAATGACAAACTAAGCGGGCTTGATCGGCGTGAAAGGTGAGAGTAGTTTCGCAGTTAGGGCATTTAACCGTGTGGCCGCAGTCAACGCAAATCAAGGCATTTGCACTGCCGCGCCGGTTGAGAAAAAGGATCACCTGACGCCGGTTTTTCAGGGTAGATTCAATTGCTTTAGCTAGCTTATCAGTAATCAGTCCCGGCTCTTTAGTCAGGTCAATTATTTCAACTTCCGGCAATCTTTGGCCTTTGGCGCGTTTTTTTAGTTCAAGTAATTTAATTTTACCTTTTTGAGTCAAAAAATAGCTAGCAATTGATGGGGTGGCACTGCCTAAAATCAGTTTTGAGTTAGTTAGATCAGCCAGTTTTTTAGCTGTTATAACAGCATTATATTTGGGAGCGCTTTCCTGCTTATAACTAGACTCATGTTCTTCGTCAATTACGATTAAACCTAAGTTTTGTACCGGCAGAAACAAACTAGAGCGCGGGCCGATAATTACTTGCGGTTTTTGGGCATTGAGTACTTCAAGCCAGATATTACGCCGAACTGCAGCAGTTAATTTGGAGTGGCTGACAATGATACTACCAGCGAAATGGCTTCTAAATCTCTCGACTGTTTGGGCTGTCAGAGAAATTTCCGGAATCAAAACAATAGCCGAGCGGCTCCTATTAATCACCTCCTTGATTAAACGGATATAAATCTCGGTTTTGCCCGATCCTGTAATACCATGCAATAAAAAAGCTCTATCATGAGAAGCTTTTATAGTTTTGATAGCCGATGCTTGTTCAGGGTTTAACTTGATTTGAGGAGCGATTAGAACTTTCTGTTTGGTTTTCTGTTTGAGTTTTCTGGGGTTTTTCACCTGCAGTCCGCTAGGCAGAATCGTCTGCCAGATAGCTTTGGGACTGGCTAAATAATAATCAGCTAACCATTTGGCTAACTTGACTAGATGAAGCGGCAGGGGATTTATATCGATTTTTTCTTTGACATCAAGAATTTTATACGATGGTTTGGGATGATCTTGAGGGTAAATTTTTATAACTACACCCAAACTTTGCCTTTTGCCAAAAGGTATCATAACAATAGAGCCAACCTTTAGCCCCAATTCCTTATTGGTAGAGTAGGTAAAAGTCTTATAGTCATTTGCACCATAAGCTTTTACAGATATATCGGCTAGTATCTTTATACTCATTGAATAAATTTTTTACTCACTAAAATTTCTTTTGAATTAAAATTTATTATAACAGAGTTTAAAGTTTATTTTCGAAGAGTTACAAACCATGCTCTTTATTCTGTCATGCTGAATAGCGTCAGCGCATTTCAGCATCTACGCTGTCTTAGACCCTGAAACAAAGTTCAGGGTGACAGGAAAGTTTTTTGCCTCTCCCGACCATAAAGCAACCTGTCCGCCAACTGGCGGATCAGAAAGTATTTTTTAGATTGTGTCCCTGGTCGGAAGTTTTGGGCGACTTTTTGAAAAGTCGCAAGAAGATTTGATTAAATATCTTAGAATAAATTATGCTAAAATACTAATTAACAAATGAGCTTAAGAGTAAAATTTTATTTGGTTTTAGCACTGACGGTAATTGTTGCCCTTTTGGTATTGCCAAGGGAGGATAAGATCTTCAGGGCTTTAGGTATCAAAGACGCCAACCTAAAAGTACGCCAAGGCCTGGATCTCAAAGGCGGTGCTAATCTGATTTATCAGGCAGATTTATCAAAAATTGATGCCAAAGATCGCCCAACTGCCATCAAAGGTGCAATAGATGTGATCAGTAAACGCGTTAATCCCACCGGCACTTCGGAAGTTACTATACAAACCAGCGGATCGGATCGGATTGTCGTCCAGCTGCCAGGTATCAAAGACACTAATGAGGCAATTAATCTAATCGGCAAAACTGCCCAGTTAAGTTTTTTAGAAATCCCTCCGGCGGGTGATAATGCCCAGAGTTTTAGCGCTATTCCTACTGATCTGTCGGGAAAAGACCTAAAAACCGCCGAAGTAGATATTGATCCGCAGACGAGTAAGCCGGTGATCAGATTCGAGATGAAAAGCGAAGCTGTACAAAAATTCGCCGATTTGACCACTAGAATCAATAAAGAAAACGGCAAACTAGCCATTCTGCTCGATGAACAGGTGTTGTTTAATGGCGGGGTATCTACCCCAATTACCGATGGCAAGGGTCAGATGGAGGGCTTCAAAGATCTAAAAGACGCCCAGAAAGTCACTCTGCTGCTCAATGCCGGAGCTCTGCCAGTACCCTTGAGTTTGGTAGAACAGCGTACCATTGGTGCCAGCCTTGGTTCGGAATCAGTCACTCGCAGTATTATTGCCGGATTGATCGGCATATTTGCGGTGATGATATTTATGATTGCTTATTACCGTCTGGCAGGTTTGGTGGCTTCTGTTGCCTTGACCATCTATACATTGATTAATATTTCAATATTTAAAATCAGCGGTGTTACACCTTGGCCAATAGTACTGACTCTTGCCGGTATTGCCGGCTTTATTTTGAGTATTGGTATGGCGGTAGATGCTAATATTTTAATTTTTGAGCGGATGAAAGAAGAAATCAGATCGGGCAAGACTTTTCTCACCAGCCTAGATGACGGCTTTAAGCGTGCCTGGACATCAATTCGTGACTCTAATATCACAACATTAATCACTTGTGTAATTCTTTACTGGTTCGGTGCACCAATTATCCGCGGCTTTGCTGTAACTCTAGGGATTGGAGTATTAGTTAGTATGTTTACCGCTATCACGGTTTCTAAGACTTTGATGAGCCTAATCGTTAAAACCGACTGGGGACAAAATCCTAAACTCTACGGCATTAGCAAAAAAGAGGTGAACAAATGAACATTATCGGCAAGCGCAAAATTTGGTTTGCTATCTCAATTGCGGTGATTATTCCGGGCATTATCTCGCTTGCTCTTTGGGGCCTAAAACTCGGTATTGATTTTACCGGCGGGCAGGAGATTGAAATCGAAGGTAATACCAATCAATCGCAAGTGCTCAAAGCTTTTGAACAGGCCCAAGTTAAGGAAATCACTGTAACTACCAGCGGAGAAAATAGACTTCTGATTCGCTATTCTGATCAAGGGGTTGGGGATAGTGAGAAAATCCACCAGCAGATTAAGGGGCAACTCTCGCAGATCGATGCCAAAGAAACTGCTTTTAACTCCATCGGCCCGTCAATTAGCCGGGATATTACCCGCAATGCGATTCTAAGCATTTTCTTTGCTTCAATTGCCATTATGCTTTATATCGCTTTTGCTTTTCGCAATACACCCCCGCCGGTCAGCCCCTGGAGCTTTGGGATTACGGCCATAATTGCCTTACTTCATGATGCGCTGGTAGTTATAGGTATCTTTTCAATCCTTGGCCACTTCTTTAATATCCAGGTAGATGCCTTGTTTGTCACGGCAATCTTAACCGTCATTGGTTTTTCGGTACACGATACGATCGTGGTTTATGATAGGATTCGCGAGAATCTGAAACGCTATTCTAAACCCTTTGAAGAGGTGGTTAACGACAGTATCAACGAAACCCTAGCTCGCTCACTAAATACCTCACTAACGGTGCTATTGGTACTTTTCGCATTGTACCTGTTTGGTGGTGCGTCAATTAAAACATTTATCCTAGCACTGCTAATTGGTATAGTTTCTGGTACTTACTCATCGATCTTCAACGCTTCACCGTTGCTAGTAGTTTGGAATAATTACAAAATTAAAAGGTTAGAGAAAAAGGGTAAATAAGCAGGTTCAACAGGAATAGATTGGTGCTTTGAGGGAATGCACAATCCCCTATGTTATAATTGCAATTAATGAAAGCGTTAAAGCCCAAATCCTTGATAGGTGTGATTGCCCTTGAAGCGTTACCGGGCTCTCCACTATATGGTGGCAATGACGAACACATTCTCACGCATGCCCTGCAGGATCTGGAACAGTATAAAGAAGCTGGAGTCGAGAGCGTTAAGCTGGAGAATGATTTCGATATTCCTTACATCCAACCTCCCATTCCTCAAGAAGCAATCGACCTTGTAATTAAGATCGCAACTGAAATACGAGATAGATTCGACGGACCGATCGGAGTCCAAATGCTTGAGGCTGCTAATCTAACATCTCTCGAGATTGCGGCTAAAGCTAATTTGGACTGGATACGAGTAGAGGGTTTTGTATACGGCCATATTGGGCCAGAAGGTCTTGTGAAAGGTTCTGCCGGTGAGCTGTTAAGACTACGGAAGAAGCTGAGTTGCGAGCACATTAAGATCTTTGCCGACGTAAAGAAGAAACACAGTTCCCACGCAATAACCGCTGATCTCGACATTACCGATGAGGTCAGACAGGCTGAACTTTTTCTTGTTGACGGAATAATCGTTACCAGTAAGTTTACAGGCATTGAACCCATCGCTGAGGATCTTATTAAAGTCAGAAAGATAACTAAGCTCCCCTTAATTATAGGTTCTGGAATGACTTCAGATAACATTGAAGATTTTTTCGACCTTGCTGACTACTTTATCGTTGGCTCTGACTTTCGAAAGGACGGAAAGTTTTTGGCAGAAATGGAAGTTGATCGTTTAACGAAGTTTGTCACCAAGTTTAAACGGCTGCAGGCACGTCAGTAAAACACAAAAACTAGGCATTCTAACTTGGTTTTAAAGCACTAGCTCTTTGCCTCCGGGTGGTGATGCACAGCTAGTCCGATCTGCTAACTGGCGGAGAAGGATGGGGTGTTGAGACTCTAGTTAGTGATTGTGCTGAAGTATTTTAAAGACATGAGCTTCGCCAGCTTGTGAGTTAGGAGATAGGAGTAATAATTCTGAGTTTCCAAAGTGGAATAACTCCAAAACTTCTTTCCAATGTAAGTTGTAATAAGCTGCATAGATCATTTTGCCAAAATCACCGTGAGTTACCAATAATATGTTTCCATCTTTGTGCTTGTTCTTTACTTTTAAAAGTAACTCATCAGCTCTTTTTACTAGATCGGGAAATGTTTCAGCACCCTTAGGATTTAGAAAATATGTGATCAATTCTGCTTTAATGATGTCTGGTGCACATAGTTCTTCGATCCTACTTTGTTTTTCACCAGTCATTACTCCAAAATCCCTCTCAATTAGCTCTATCATCTCAACAGGTTTCGACCCATTGATAGTGTCAGAGATAATTTCGGCAGTCTTACTGGCTCTTTTGAGTGGTGATGTGTATATAAAATCAAAATGTAGGTTATTACCTTTAATTTTATTAGCAACTTCATGAGCTTGCTCGATTCCCTTTTTGGTTAAAGGTTTGTCGCGATGACCGTTAAGGACGCCATTTACATTATCTACGTTTTGTCCATGACGAGCTAAGTAAATTTTTAGCATACATACATTATATATTTAAAAAACAAAAAAAGCCCTTCCGGTCTTTAGTGCTTTAAGGGAATTGATCAGGCTCAACTTCCAAACTTACAAAAGTTTTATAAACTTGGAGGTTGACCCACCGCATGCTCGAAAGCAATGCGGTGGGAGATCACAACCCAGGCTTCTAGTGAAGGAAGCCAACGAGATGCCACGTTTCCGTGGTAGGGTCGAGGTACTCCAGCATGTAGCTGTACTCCTCAAACCCGTCAGCGGAATCCTCCTCGAAGTAGGTGCCAAGGATCTCCTCGACATTTGACTTGCCGAGAATCCTCGCCTCTGCTACTGTCATCGACCCAAGGTCGCGACGGCGAGTCGAGCTGTCAGAGACGATGTTCTGGCAAGAGCCAGGCCCATCCTCCCACTCGATGCGGTTTTGGTAGAAGGTCTCGACCAGGCGAATCTTGCACCTAGTCTGCTCTTCGGTCGTCATAGTCACTGCTACTCCTTTGGTTGAGAACATTCGTGCTATTGATTCGGTTGTGAAGTGATCTTTTCAAACTAGGAGAAAGTAATACTCTAGACCTAGCTTGAGTTATCACATTATAGCATAAGTAGTTTTATATGTCAATAGTTTTATAAATCTTCTAACTCTATTTCGTAATCACATAAAAGCTGTCTTTAGCTTCAGGATCGTTTGAATCTTC
>JAUYJX010000002.1 GCA_030699245.1 bacterium
AAAACTAGAATCATAGATTCGGAAAATCACGTGCATATACTGCCGAATTCACTAATTGATCATAATGAGTGGGTTTTAGTCAAACATAAGCAAGAAACTAAAAAAAGTAGTATAATAAAAGACACAATAATTTCTAAGATAAGGAAAAATAAATGAGTCAAGATCTGCTAATAATCGTACTTTCGATATCCACTATGATACTGCTGATTTTGGCAATTATAGCAACTATATTATTTATTATGGTAATAAAGCGAATTAAATATGTCAGCGAGAAAGCTCAAGAGGGCACCGATGCTGTGGTTGAAATGGTTGGAAATGTGCGCGATTCAATTGTTAATCCCTCAATAATTGCCGGTATAGTCAAAGCATTTCGGCATCGTTCAAAAGATAAATAACGGAGACGGGCTAGTGAGTAAAAAAAGTTTTATTAAAGGCGCTATCTTTGGAGCAGCAGTAGGTTCAATCCTCGCCTTGCTGTATGCGCCGAAAAGCGGTCAGGAAACCAGAGCAGATATTGCTTTAGCTTTAAAAAAAGCTAGAGAAGAAATTGATGACCGGGTGGACCAACTAAAAAAAGCTGCTAGTAACATAAAGGGTCAGAGTGGAGAAGAAGTAGAAAAACTGCTAACAAAAGCCCAAAAGCTAAAAGAAGAACTTACTCAACGAGCTGCTGAAGTATCAAGGAAAGGTGGCGAGATGAGCAAAGTTGCCAAAGAAAAGCTAAAAAAACTAGCCAATGAAGTTGGGGTGGCGATTACAGAGTTGGAAACTGAAATAGCCATGATTGCCAAAGAACAAAAAAGCAGCAAAAACACTAAAAACAGTCCAAAAGTGGTTAAGCTTAACGTTAAATCTTAATATATCTTAGGGGTATATGTTAAAATTGAATAAATGTGTGGAAGGGCTTTATGGGCAGTGTTCGAATAAAAGAAAGTAATCTTACCCAAGACGGTTATGTGCCGTTTGTTCACCTGCACAATCATACCCACTATAGCTTACTTGATGGCTTGCAAAAAGTTGATAAGATGCTTGACCGCGCGGCTGAACTTGGTCAAAAAGCCATGGCGATTACCGATCACGGTGTACTTTGTGGAGCAATTGAATTTTATCAGGAGTGTAAGAAACGTGACATTAAACCAATCATTGGTTTGGAAGCTTATATTGCACCCAGAACCATTGAAGACAAAAGTGGCAAAATTGACGCCAATCCTCATCATCTAACATTACTTGCCCAAAACAACCAAGGCTATAAAAATTTAATGAAACTCTCAACCATCTCACACTTGGATGGTTTTTATTATAAACCACGAATGGATAGGAATTTATTAAAGAAATTTCATGAGGGAATTATATGCTTGTCTGGCTGCGCTAACAGTGAAGTTGCCAGGCATATTTTAAATGATAATATGGCTGGTGCACTTGAAGCAGTTAAGTGGTATAGCAAAGTTTTTGGACGTAAAAATTACTTTTTGGAACTTCAGGATCACCCAGAATGGGAACCTCAACTGAAAATCAACAAAGCTTTAATTGAATTATCTGAAAAAACCGGTATTGAACTGGTGGTTACCAAAGATGCTCACTATACCCATAAGGATGAAGATTATGCTCACGAGATTCTATTATGTGTACAGACCGGTAAAACAGTTGGCGATGTTGACAGAATGGAGATGGAGCAAGATCTTTATATCAATAGCGGTGCTAGTATTCTGGATAATTTTTTAGCCCATCCCCAGGCTGTTTATAATACAGTAAAAATAGCCGAGATGTGCAACCTGGAAATTAAACTTGGTGACATATTAATTCCTAGTTTTGATATACCGGATGGAAGAAGTGAGAAAGAATATTTAAGAGAGCTAGCTTTTCGTGGGGCGGCCTGGAGATACGGTGGGGTAGCCAAAGAAGATATCTCACGGATCAATGAATCTAAAGCTAGAAAACTGGTATCCCAAAATGTTTTTGACAGATTAGAATACGAACTTGATGTGATTAGCAAAATGCAATATGAAGGTTATTTTTTGATAGTTGCCGATGTAATTAATTGGAGTAAAAATAATGGTATTATTTGCGGACCGGGACGAGGTAGTGCTGCTGGTTCAATTGTTTCCCATGCCCTCAATATTACCGAGCTTGATCCACTTAAATATAATCTGCTGTTTGAACGTTTTCTTAATCCAGACCGCATTAGCATGCCCGATATAGATATGGACTTTGCCGATGATAGGCGTGAGGAAGTGATTGCTTATGTAACTGAAAAATACGGCCAAGATAAAGTTGCACAAATTATAACTTTTGGCACAATGGCAGCGCGTAATGCTGTAAGAGATACCGGCAGAGCATTGGCTTATTCCTATAGTGAGGTAGACGCTATTGCCAAAATAATCCCACAACCTATTCAGGGTCGTCATATTCCGTTGAATAAATCAATTGAAGATAATCCAGACTTGCATAATGAATATCAAAATAACCCAAGGGCTAAAAAGATCATCGATGTTGCTATGCAGCTGGAAGGTACTATCCGCAACGCCAGTACCCATGCTGCGGGTGTAGTTATTTCTAAAGATAATATCGTAGAATATACACCATTGCTTAGAGCATCGAAAGGCGGTGTGTCTACACAATATTCGATGGGACCGATTGAAGACTTAGGACTATTAAAATTTGACTTTTTAGGCCTGGCAAACCTAACAATAATTAAAAACACCTTTCGAATTATCAAAAAAGTCCATGGACGAAATTTAGATATTTCCGATATCCCGATAGATGATAAAAAAACTTATGAGTTGTTGAGAAATGGCGATACTACGGGGGTATTTCAATTGGAATCAGCTGGCATGAAACGTTATATTCGCGAACTTAAACCCGATCGTTTTGAAGATATTATAGCGATGGTAGCCCTGTATAGGCCCGGGCCTATACAATGGATAGAAGATTTTATTAATCGTAAGCACAATCCAAAATTAATTACCTATGGGCATCCAAAGATGGAAGCTGCTTTAAAAAATACTTACGGAATCATTGTATATCAAGAGCAAGTAATGCAAATTGCTAAAGATTTATGCGGGTTCTCTGGTGGCCAAGCTGATACCCTAAGAAAGGGAATTGGTAAAAAAATTCCTGAAATTATCACAAAGATGAAACAAGATTTCATTGATGGAGCTATCAAAACTTCAAATGTTGATAAAAAATTCATTGAAGATTTATGGAAAAGCATAGAAGATTTTGCTGCTTATTGTTTTAATAAATCCCATGCTGCTTGTTATGGTTTAATTGCCCTCCAGACAGCCTATTTAAAAGCTCATTACCCAACTGCATTTATGGCTGCGCTTATGACTAGTGATTACGGCAATATAGACCGCATTGGTATAGAGGTAACTGAATGTAAAAAAATGGAGATTGAAGTATTGCCACCAAATATTAATGAAAGTTTTTTGGAATTTGCGATAGTTAAAGAAACCGGTAATATTCGTTTTGGCTTGTCTGCTATTAAAAATGTTGGTACTTCTGCAATTGAAGTCATCCTCAAGGCTAGGGAAGAAGGTTCATTCAAATCAATTGAAGATTTTACACGACGGGTAAGTGTTAGTGAGGTTAATCGTAGGGCATTTGAGAGCTTGATAAAAGTAGGTGCTTTTGATGATTTTAACGATCGCGAGACTTTGTTATTTAACCTTGATAAAATTACTTCTTATGGCTCAAGGATGCAAAAGCATGCCATAAGTGGGCAGATTGATATCTTTGGTTCATCGGGCATAATTGAGGAAGTACAGGAGCTTAAGCTTGATCTACCAACCACACCAATAGATATTAAACAGCATTTATCTTGGGAAAAGGAACTCTTGGGTCTTTATATTTCACACCATCCTCTTGATGGCTACGAAGCTTATTTGGAAGGTAATACCACACCGATCAATAGATTGAGTCTAGATATGGAAGGTAAGCAAGTCAAAATAGGCGGTATTCTCACCAATCTTAAAAAAATTGTTACTAAAAACGGTGCTAATATGCTATTTGCTATTATTGAATCAAAGAATAGGCAAATAGAGCTTATAGTTTTTCCTAAAGTTTTAGAAAAAAACACTAATCTTTGGCAAATAGACAATATCATTGAAGTAGAAGGGAAGGTTAGCACTAAAGACCGTGAAGGTAAAGTAGGTACAGAAATTAAGATATTAGCGGACAGTGCACAAATTATCGATCCGCACGATATTAAAAAATACAAACCAAAATTCAAACCTGCCGTCAAAGAAATAGAGAATAATCCTGTCAATGAATTCAATCAGCTAAAAATTACGATTGCTGATTTGTCTGATACCAAAAATTTAGTTGAGATCAAACATATTTTAGAAGCCAATCCTGGGCATGATGAGGTCTGTCTAGCCACAGCCGCAAATTCTAAAAAGATCATCAAACTGCCTTTTAGAACAAAGATTGATGATTTTTTAATTAGCAAGCTATCTGATATTGTCGGCGAAAGCAACCTGAAAACTGAAAAAGTAAATATTGTTACCTAAAATAATTTATGCTAGACTCTACTCGTTATGAATAAATTAGCTATTATTGAAACAACTTCCCGTAAACCAAAAATACCTCAAATCCAACCTGGTGATACCGTCAAAGTGCATCAGATAATTCGCGAAGGCAGGAAAAGAAACCAAGTTTTTGAGGGGATAGTGATTAGAGTCAGTAAGCTCGGTAGCATCACTGCTTCTATTTTGGTGCGCAAAATTGCTTCAGGT
The DNA here is from genome assembly GCA_030699245.1 of bacterium. Classification (GTDB taxonomy): domain Bacteria; phylum Patescibacteriota; class Saccharimonadia; order CAILAD01; family JAUYJX01; genus JAUYJX01. The sequence continues at coordinate 4,737 of JAUYJX010000002.1, forward strand.
GTTGGGGTGGAGAAAAGCTGGTTTTTAAATTCACCTAATATTACCAAGATAGAAATTGTAAAAAGATCTAAAGTAAGACGGGCCTTCCTGAGTTATTTACGGGCTCGCCGCGGTAAATCAGCAAGACTTGCGGAAACTGACTTCGATAAAGAAGCGGTAAATGTCGAAGATGAGCAACCGAAAGAAATCATTGCCAAAACTAAAAAAGATATTGACGAATCACAGCTAGTGAAAGAATCCACTGACGATCTAGCCAAAGAAGAAAATAAAGAAGCTGCAGCTGACCAGCCTGAAAAAGACGCCGAAGCTGCTAACGATGAGCAGCGTTTAGCAGCTGAGGAAACTGAAGAAGGTATCGAAAAAGCCGAAGACGAAGTTAAGAATAAATAAAAAAGTGAGAGCTACCCAAGCCTTAGAAAATAAGCTTAAGCGCGAAGGGAATATTATTGTGGCTGGAATTGATGAAGTTGGCAGAGGAGCGTTAGCTGGACCAATAGTTTCTGCCGTGGTTGTTTTGCCGAATAGTTGCCGATTAGTGCTAAAAGACTCTAAGCTTTTGTCTCAAGAAAAAAGAATTAAGCTGGCCTTTGAAATCCTTAATAAATCTTTAGATTTTGGGTTAGGTCTGGTAAACAATCGTGAAATTGATAAACTTGGTATAACTGCTGCAATTAAGCTTTGTTATTTACGTACATTAGAGGATCTAAATACTCCTATCAGCAGACTAATTATTGATGGCAAATATGATTATTTGAGTGAATTTACCTTAAGCTTAACCACGGTTAAGGCTGATAAATCTTGTGCCTGTGTAGCGGCAGCTTCAATAATGGCTAAAGTATATCGTGATGAGATAATGCGCTCGCTTACGAGTTACTATGAAGATTATGATTTTGGAAACAATGTTGGTTACGGTACCAAAAAGCATTTGAATGCAATTTATAAAAACGGCTTATCTGATCTTCATCGCAAAACATTTAAATTAAGAACTAATGCCTAAAAATACCACCAAACTCGGCAACCAGGCTGAAGATTTAGCTACAGACTACCTTAAGAGAAAGGGCTGTAAAATATTAGAACGTAATTTTCGTAATCGTTTTTGCGAAATTGATATTATTGCGCTAAAGAAAGATCAGATAATTTTTGTGGAAGTAAAATACCGCAAATCTGACCAGTTTGGTGAACCGATCTATGCAATCACTAGAGACAAAATGCGGCGTTTAACACGTGCCGCTAATTTTTATTTAAGCGAAAACTCTGAATACTTTAAGTTAGCTCCTAGAATAGATATTATCAGCATTAGCGGCGAACTGCATAGTCCACAAATAGAGCACCTGGAGAATTGTTTTAGATAAATTATCTTGACAAAATCAGCTTTAGTTTTTAAAATTAGATTGTGAAGAACTTAGTCGGTATTGAAAGCCGACTTTTTTCAACTCTAGAAAGCAGGAGAAATTTATGAATAACCAATTTATCAGTGCAATAGAACAAATCTGCGAAGAAAAAGGAGTATCAAAGGAAACTGTACTAGAAACTGTGCAGCAAGCCTTAGCCGCTGCTTATAAAAAAGACTATGGCCATAGGGATCAGATGGTACGATCAGAAATTAATCCACAGACTGGTGAAATGAGGATATTTGTCACCAAAGAAGTTGCCAAAGAAGTTGAAAATCCTTATTTACAGATATCAGTAGATGATGCGCAGAAAATTAAAAAAGATGCTAAGACGGGCAGCACTGTTGAGATAGAGGAAAAAAATAAAGACTTTGGCCGCGTAGCAGCCCAGACTGCCAAACAGGTCATTATTCAACGTATTCGGGAAGCAGAAAGAGAGGTAGTTTTTGAAGAGTATCACGAAAAACAGGGCACAATATTAAATGGTATTGTGCAACGAATTGAAGGCAATAATGTTTATGTAGATTTAGGTAAGTCAGTAGGTATAATGTTCTATCAGGAACAGATTCCCGGTGAGCGTTATTATACCGGACAACGACTGAAGGTTTATGTGGTAAAAGTTGAGCAGACGCCGAAGGGACCGCAGATTGTAGTATCGAGAAGTCACCCGGATATGGTAAAAAAATTATTTGAAATGGAAGTTCCGGAAATTGTTTCCGGTACAGTCGAGATTGTCGATATTGCCAGAGAGGCAGGCAGCCGTACTAAAATTGCAGTTAAATCAAACGAAGAAAATGTCGACCCTGTTGGTACTTTTGTCGGCGGACGAGGAACTAGGGTTCAGGCTGTGATAGCCAGTATAGCTGAAGAAAAAATCGACATTATTCCATACAATGACGATCCGAAAATTTTTATCACCAGTGCACTTAGCCCAACCAAAGTTATAAGTGTGAAAATTGACGAAAAGGAAAAGAAAGCAGTTGTTAAAGTTCCCGATGATCAACTGTCCCTTGCTATCGGTAAGCAGGGACAAAATGTCAGACTAGCTGCCAAACTTACCGGTTGGAATGTTGATATTGACGGTGCTGATGAATCGGGTATCGAGGAAGCAGCTAAAGCCATTGAAACTGGTAAGAAAAAAAACAAAGTTAATTTAGAAGATGCACTAATTGAAGCTGCCAACCAGCAGGCACAAAGCAGCAAACCTCTTGAAGCTTCGAAGCTAAAAAAAGTGGAAGAAAAAAATTTCAAAGGAAAATCTAAGGATACAACAGTGAAACAAGAGGGAAAGTCAAAAGAACCAGAAACTAAGAAAAAAGATATACAAAATAAAAAGGAAAAACAATAAAATATTATTCCAAAGAGGTTTAAAAAATGGATATAGATTTTAATAAACAATTTGATAGATTTACAGAGAATGCAAAACATAGTTTAGAAAATGCCGGTATTTTGGCTAGTAATTTAGATTCTAGTTATATCGGCACCGAACATTTGCTTTTAGGTGTACTCAAGCAGGCTGGTTCTATCGGTGCGAGAGTGCTTGATGAAGCAGGTGTGACTATTGATAAATTAAATCTGAATTTTGTGCCAAGCCTAACACCGCATAAAACTCAAGCACAAAGTTTGAGTGAAACTGCCAAAAAAACTATAGCACTGAGCTTGAGAGCTGCTCAGGAATTTGGCCAACCTTATGCCGGCACTGAACATTTGCTTTTTGCAATTTTAAGTCAGAAAAATGCTCGTGCTAATGCAATGCTGCGCGAAATTAAAGTTAACCCTAGTATTGTTCGTGCAGAATTAGAAAATTATTTATATTCTCACCCTTATACTTACGACGATCATACATCTGCAGTTGATAAAAAAGCCAACAAAAATTCAAAAACTCCTGCACTTGACCACTTTGGTGTTGATTTAACCCAGAAAGCTAAGTCAAAAGAGCTCGATCCTCTAGTGGGACGAAAATCGCAGATAGATCGAATGATTTCTATTCTTAATCGGCGCACTAAAAATAATCCGGTGCTAATCGGTGAGCCAGGGGTTGGTAAAACTGCGATTGTTGAGGGTTTAGCCCAACGTATTATTCGTGAAGAAGTGCCGGATATGCTAATCGGTAAGCGTATTATTATGCTTGATTTAGCTAGCGTGATAGCTGGTACAAAATATCGAGGTGAATTTGAGGAGCGTTTGAAGAAATTAATCGAAGAAGTTAAAGCCGATAAGGGGATTATTCTCTTTATTGATGAACTTCATACAGTTGTTGGTGCTGGTGCTGCTGAAGGTGCAATTGATGCGGCAAATATTCTAAAGCCGGCTCTATCAAGAGGTGAAATTCAAGCTATTGGCGCGACCACTTTAGACGAATATCGCAAATATGTTGAGAAGGACAGTGCTCTAGAGAGAAGGTTCCAACCAGTAATTGTACAGGAATCTACAATTGACGAAACTATAGAGATTCTTAAAGGCCTGAAGCATAAATATCAAGAGTTCCATCAAGTTGATATTAGCGATGAGGCAATACTTGAGGCTGCCAAATTAGCTAAACGTTATATTGCTGACCACTTTATGCCCGATAAAGCCATTGATCTAATTGACGAAGCTGCCTCACTTGCCCGTATTAAGCGCGGGGGGATGAGCAAAAAATTAAAAAATTTACAAAATGAACTTTCAAATATAGAAACTCAGATAGATGAAGCAGTTTACAATCAGGATTTTGAATATGCCGCCAAACTAAAATCAGAAGCTAGTATCTTGCAGGAAAAAATTTCCGAGCAACTTACTAAAGAAAAAGGTGGTTCAAAGATCTCTATTGATAGTGAAGATATCGCTTTAGTTGTTAGCCAGACTACCGGTGTTCCGATAACTAAATTAATAAAGATTGAAAGTGAAAACTTAATCAAGTTAGAAAAAAATCTCAATAGCCAGGTTATTGGTCAAGGTGAAGCTGTAGAGGCAATCGCCAAAGCCATCAGACGTAGTCGTACTGGCATCGCTGATGCCAATAGACCAATCGGCTCATTCATTTTCTTAGGACCTACCGGCGTGGGTAAAACTGAGCTGGCTAGAGTTTTAGCCAAAGAAATTTTCCATGACAAAGATAGCTTAGTTAAGGTTGATATGAGTGAATTTATGGAAAGGCATAATGTGGCCCGGCTGATTGGCGCACCGGCTGGCTATGTCGGCTACGAGGAAGGTGGACAACTGACTGAAATAATCAGACGCAAGCCTTATAGCCTGATATTATTTGATGAGATTGAAAAAGCTCACCCTGATGTTTTTAATATGTTACTTCAAATTTTAGAAGACGGGCAGTTAACTGATGCCAAAGGTCGAAAAGTTGATTTTCGTAATACTGTAGTAATTATGACCTCAAATATCGGTGCTAAATCCTTTAACAGAGAAGCTGAAATTGGTTTTAAAACTGATTATGACAAAAAAGATCGGAAAAAATTAGAAACCCTGCATGAGCAAATGAAAACTAACATTAGCTCAGAATTAAAAAAAATTTTTAAACCAGAATTTTTGAACCGTATTGACCATGTGATAATTTTTAAACCATTGTCAAAAGAAAGCCTAAAAAAGATTATTAATCTGCGTCTTAATGATTTATCCAAACGTGTCGAAGAAAAGAAAATTACCCTAAGCTTCACACCTAAGCTAAAAAATATGCTAATGGATAAAGGGTATAATCCAGACCAAGGCGCCAGACCTTTGCGCAGAATGATTCAAACAATGATTGAAGATAAATTAGCCTCGGCGATCTTAGAAAATAGAATAAAAGAAAACGATCATCTAGAAATTGATTACAAAAACGATAGCGTGGAGTTGAAAGCTCCGGCCCTAGTTTAAAAAGAAAGGGAATAATTTGGCAAAAAAGTCTAATCAATTTGTCTGTCAAAGCTGCGATACTATTTTTTCAAAATGGAATGGACGCTGTAGTGCTTGCAGCCAATGGGACAGTTTGGTTGAAATTACGACGGAACAGAACTTACCGGGCATGAAGGTGAAGCTAATTAAACCACAGAAAATAAGTGATTTAAAATCAACTAATTTAGAGCATCTTAGCACTGGTTTGAGAGAGGCTGACAATGTACTGGGCGGTGGGATAGTAATAGGCTCACTTTGTCTACTAGCAGGTGATCCTGGTGTCGGCAAATCAACCCTTGTTCTGCAAATAGCTTCACAAATTGCTAAAAATCATTCAGTTTTATATATCAGTGGTGAAGAATCAGCAATGCAGATAAAAATGCGCGCTGAAAGACTAACAAATACAAAGGCTGATTTTGATTTAGCACCAACTACAGATGCAGATCAAGCAATTGGTCTAATATTATCAGGTAATTATAAGCTGATAGTAATTGATTCAATCCAGACGATGAGCTCAAGTACCCTAAACTCAGCTGCTGGTACAATCAGTCAAATCACAAATAATACCAATATGATTTTACGGGCAGCTAAAATCTCAAATACTGCAGTAATTATTATTGGCCATGTGACAAAAGAAGGGAATTTAGCTGGACCAAAGGCCTTAGAACATCTAGTAGATGTGGTTCTTTACCTGGAAGGTGAGAAAAATAATGGTTTTAAAATACTTCGCGGAGTGAAAAATCGTTTTGGTTCCACTGATGAAGTTGGTATTTTTGAAATGACAGACAGGGGATTGATTGAAGTTAGTAACCCATCTCGTGATTTACTTGATGAAAGACAAAAACTGCCAGGAAGTGTGGTGTTTGCTGCTGTTGAAGGGAGTCGGGTACTGCTTACAGAGGCACAGGCCTTAGTCTCTACTAGTGTTTTTGGATACCCCAAAAGAACAGCCGTCGGTGTTGATCTAAATAGATTAAATATGCTCTGTGCAGTGGCATCTAAGCGAGGCGGACTTAATTTGAGTAATCAGGATGTATATGTTAATATTGTTGGTGGACTCAAGATTATCGAGCCCGCAATTGATCTGGCAATTATTTTGGCAATAGCCTCATCGTTTAAAAACATAAGTGTAGAAGATAAATTAGTAGTTTTTGGCGAAGTAGGTTTGAGCGGCGAAATTCGCTCAGTTTCTATGGGTGATAAGCGCCTGAATGAAGCTAAAAAACTCGGCTTTGATAAGGCAATTATTCCTCCTTCTTTTAAAGCTAAAAACCATAATTTTTATCAGCCAAAAGATATTGCTTCTGCAATAAAATTAATTTCTTAATACAAACTATGTCCTTTAGATTTCTTAGAAAAAAGCCCAATCCCCCAAACAGACAAAACATAGGTTATATTTTAGTGGATACCTCTGTAATTATTGACGGCAGAATTGCCGATATAGTTAAAACCGGCTTTATTTCCAAAACTTTGATTGTACCAAGATTTATTCTGTCAGAATTGCAAAATATTGCGGATAGCGATGATGCAACTCGTCGCAATAGAGGCAGAAGAGGACTGGAGATGCTTAATAATCTTAGAGAAAGTAATCTAGTAAAAATTGAAATTACAGACGAAGACCCCTTAAATATCAAGGAAGTTGATGCAAAATTAGTAGAACTGGCCCAAAGACATGAAGCTGATATTTTAACCACTGATTATAATCTAAATAGAGTAGCGACTATCCAAAAAATTAATGTGCTCAATATCAATGAATTGGCACATGCACTCAAACCGGTTGTACTGCCGGGGGAAGAGCTAATAGTAAAGGTTGTGCAAGCTGGTAAAGAAAAGCATCAAGGAGTAGGCTATTTGCCTGACGGTACTATGATTGTGATTGAAAATGGCGATAATCTGATCGGCAAAGAAATAACCACCGTGGTTACTAGAATTTTTCAGACTGTAGCAGGGAAAATGATTTTTGCTCATGAAAAAAATGCTAAGCAAAAAAAAGATAATCGTAAAATCAATCGACATCATAAACAAACAAAATAGTTTATAATATAAGCATAAGTTTTTCTTATGCGTTATTCACATCCGCTTCATCGCCACAATCAGCAGCATAACCCCAAGAAACTAAGGCTACAACGTATACTAAGTCTTATTTTTGCTGGTACTTTTTTGCTGGTTTTGCTGGCCCTAAACCGCTATCAAATTTTTAATATACCAGAGTTTTTTACCAGCCTTACTATAAGTCTTTACAGAGTAATAATCGCTTATTTTATTGCAGCAATTATTAGTATTTTTTGGCGCTATTTGTTACAAAGAATGCTTTTACTGAAAGTTTGCTCCTGCCAATCCTAGATGTAAGCCAAAGTTTTCCGACATTTGCTTTGGCGCCATTGATGGTAATTATATTAGGCGCAAATAGTTTATCGATTATTACTACGATAGTTTTTGCGACAATGATTTGGCCAATGATTTTTAGCCTCGTTGGTGCAATTAAGACTGAAAAGCTAGATTTGGCAGATGCAGCCACAATATATGGAGCAAAGAAAGGCTTTAAAAGATTAATCAATTACCGCTTACCTTCATTTTTGCCCGCTTTTTTATCTGGTTCAATTGTTGCCTGGGGTCTTGGCTGGGATGCAATTTTTGGTGCAGAAATAATTGCCAGAGTGAATGGTATCGGGGGTTATCTTGGGCAATTAAGCTATGCCGGTAAAGCAGCTTTGCTTTTCTTGGGAATTATTATTTACTTGATATTGATTTTTGTTTTAAACCAACTTATTTGGCTACCGCTGCTGCGTTTAACCACGAGGTATCAAAATGACTAATATTGAAGTAAAAAATTTAGTTAAATATTTTGGCCAGGATGAAAATGAAGTTTTTACAGTCGATGATGTTTCTTTTAAAGTTGCTCAGGGAGAATTTATCTGTATTATGGGTCCTTCTGGCGGTGGTAAATCGACTATTCTGCGTATTATAGCAGGACTTGAAAAATACGATAATGGCAAAATTACCGGCATGCCAAAAGAAAAGGGTTTTGTTTTTCAAAACTTTGCATTATTTCCTTGGATGAGCGTAAAGGATAATATTGGTTTTGGCTTAAAGATGATGGGTTTGAGTAAAGAGCAGATAGACCAAAGAGTAGAAGAATTAATAAAAAAAATGGGCTTAGAAGGTTTCGAAAAAGCTCACCCCAAAGAGTTATCTGGTGGCATGCGCCAACGTGTAGGTATTGCCAGAGCTTTGGCAATCAATCCAGAAGTGTTAATGCTCGATGAGCCATTTAGTTCTCTCGATGAAATTATTGCCTTAAGGCTTCGTGAAGAATTGTTAAAAATTTGGGAAGAAACCCACAAAACCGTGATTATGGTTACTCACTCGGCAGAAGAAGCAGCTTTTTTGGCTGATAAAGTGATTATTCTTAGTAAAAGACTAGCGCGTATTGTTGGGATCGTTGAGAACAGTTTAGCACGCCCGCGCAACGTTCGCAGTAAACAATTTTTTAGACTTGTTGATAAAATATCAGACTTGCTTTAAGGGAAAGTTCTAGTTGTAGAACTACCATAGTTGTCGGTGACGGTAGCTTTGGCAGCCAAACTGCTAAACCATCCTCCCCAATTGTAAGGTGAACTATATTTTCTACCCTGATTTATATTATTGTAAAACATATCTACATAATTTATTGCAGCACCCCCATTACCCGAGGCACTGACAGAACAAGTTGGAAATGAACAACTTAAGCTAGCATTCGGAGGCGGTATTACATTAACCGTTACAGTATTACTGGTATTAGAGTACAAACCACTGTCAACTATCTTGGCACTGAAACTATGCGATCCAGTAGAACCGGGAGTATGTGATATTGGATAACTGCCTCCCGAAGGGGAAGTTGCAATTTCACTAATTTGTCCCCCGTCCATAAAGAAAATCAAACGGGTGGTGCCAAAAGTTCCAGGCGTAACATTGGCAGTTAATGTAAAGGTAGAACCTGAGGGCGGGTTAACCGACAAACTTATATTTGGTCTAATATCACCGCATTTGTGAGTGGTATCTTTTTCTGTTGGAATACCTCCCGAGGTATAGCCAAGAGAAGCAGCCAGTGCAGCTACTGGCGGTTGCCACCGGGGATAAGCCGGATCAGTTGAAGGAATTTCAGCATTCATTATTCCGATTGTTTTTTCTTCAATTGCATCAGCAGGAGTACACTCAGTAGCTAATTTGCCGGAAACTTTATCAACCTTAGCATTAATTGTATTACTAGCTTTAGGCGGCTGATACCAGGAAGGGAAAATATCAGATCGCTGTCTTTTGGTAGCATTAGTTGGCAGTTTTCCGGTATCGGCGTCCAAAGTTACAGTCTTTAACCCATTCGGTTTATCAAAGTTTTCTACTGGATCATTTTGGGTAACTTGCACCATATAATCATGCCAAACTGGCGCAGAAACGATACTGGCCGCCTGAGTCATCGGCCGATTGTCATTATTCCCGGCCCACACACCAGTTACTACCCTGGTAGTATAACCCATAGTCCAAGCATCTTTGTAATCCTCAGTCGTACCGGTTTTGGCAGCTACTGGACGACTGCCCAAAGTCAGTGGGTTATTTGCTGGAAATACTCCAAGGGCTGATCGCGAACCGTTATCAGATAAAATACTATTAATTATATAAGCTATTTGCGGATCAAGAGCTTGCTTTGGCTTATTTTTTTCTGGTTTATTTTCTTCTAAAACTTCACCAGTCCCATCGGTAACTTTTAATACATAGACTTGCTTTCTGTGTTCGCCATTAGTAGCAAAAGCACTAAAAGCGTTAACCATTTCAGTTAATTTAACCTCGCCGCTACCAAGTGTTAAACTCAAACCGTAATTATCTACAGAACGATTAAGAGTAGTAAAGCCCAAATCTTTGGCTGTATTTAGAGCTTCCGGAATGCCGGCCATATATAAGGCTTTGACTGCTGGGATATTTAGTGAGCTAGCAAGTACTGTTCTAACCGACTGTACCCCGTAAGTCCTGCCGGTGTAATTTCGCGGTTTATAACCGCCGCCAAAATCAGTAATCACGTCATACATGGTAGTGCCGGCACCATAATTTTTTTTAAGCAGAGTTGAATAAGTGATTGGTTTAAAACTCGAACCCGGCTGACGGTTGGCAATCGCTACATTATAACTACCGAAATTCGGCTCAGAATAATCATAACTCCCGACCATAGATAAAACTTCGCCATTTTTTGGATCAGCTGAAACAAGCGCAGCATTTGAACCGCCATAGGCGCGGACTGAAGCCATGTTTTTCTCAATAGCTTCTTCAGCGATTTTTTGTTTATCATAATCAAGAGTGGTAATGACTTTCAAACCGCCTTCGTTAGTTCTTTTCACACCGTACTTGCTTTCCAGCTGTTCGCGTACGTACTGTACGAAATGGGGTGCATAGACATTAGCATAGAGGTTTTGCCGCTTAACTTTAGACAAAACATCAATTTTCTTAGCGTCTTCGGCCTGCTGTTTGGTAATATAACCCTGGTCAACCATTAAATCTAAAATTTTTCTCTGTCTTATGATCAAAGCATCTTTGTGCTGGCCGTAAGGTGAGTAATAAGTCGGTGCCTGTGGCATAGCAGCCAGCATTGCAGACTCATCCAATGTTAGATCTTTAGCATCCTTGCTAAAATAAGTTTTAGCTGCTGCTTGAATGCCGTAAGCAGTTGAACCATAAGGAATCTCATTTAAATAAAGCTTGAGAATATCGTCCTTTTTATATGTCTGCTCAATCTCAATTGACAAAATCAGCTCTTTGATTTTTCGCGACAAACTGCGTTCTTTAGTGAGCAGTGCGTTTTTGACATATTGCTGAGTAATTGTCGAGCCACCTTGGGTATTGCGTTTAAAAATCGTATAGTAAACAGCGCGAGTTATACCGGGGATACTAAAGGCCCCGTGTTTGTAGAAATCTTTGTCCTCAATAGCCACAGTTGCTTGTTTAATCGAATCCGGCATCTGGTTAAATTCAATCAGACTGCGGTTTTTATCCCCGAAAACCTCCATTAAGACATGCTGGCCGGATCTATCATAAATCTTGGTAGTTTGTGCGGAAAGTCTGGCATTGATTTTATTCGGACTCGGTAAGTCTTTCGCATACCAAGCAAATACTAGAATAATCAGCAGTAAAAAAACACCTGCTACTTGACCAATTCTGATCCAGGTTTTTTTTCTGTGCAATGCTGCCCAGATATTCTTCGGACGTAATTTAGCTAACCCGCGGACCTTGGCAGCGGTATGGGCGACGGTTCTTGCTCCGCGTCTTTTAACCCTGCGAGGAGTTGATTTGATGAACGATTTTCTTTTCATCTTTATAAATTGAGTCTATAAATAATACCACAAATTACCATATTGGGCTATAATTTTATATTATGGAAAGAGAATTGCTGACCCGAAACATTGAAGATATTATTGTTAAATCTGAATTAACTAAAAAGCTGAAATCGGGCAAAAAACTGCGGATCAAATATGGTGTTGACGTGACAGCACCAGAACTACATATTGGCCATGCAGTTAATTTGTGGAAGATGAGACAATTCCAAGATATGGGGCATAAAGTAGTATTCCTTATTGGTGATTTTACCACTAGAATAGGTGACCCAACTGGTAAGAATAAAACTAGACCGATTATTCATGATAAAGATATCAGGGAAAATACAGAATTATTTATAAAGCAAGCAAAGATGATCTTGCGTTTTGATGACCCTAAACTACTTGAGATTCGTCGTAATTCAGAATGGTATGACAAAATGAAGACAGCTGACTTTCTTAAGCTTTTAACCATGATTACGCATGCTCGTTTAGTTGAACGAGATATGTTTCAAGAGCGAATACAGGATCACAAAGATTTATATATGCATGAGTTGATATATCCAATTTTGCAAGGATGGGATTCAGCAGTACTTAAAAGTGACCTAACTATTATTGGTTCTGACCAATTATTTAACGAAATGCTTGGCAGATTTTATCAAGTAAAATCTGGGCAGAAACCACAGGTTATTATTACAACCACAATAACACCGGGTATAGACGGGAAAGAGAAGCAGAGTAAATCACTTGGAAATTATATCGGCTTAACTCATGAACCATTTGAAAAGTATGGCCGCATTATGAGTATGCCAGATGAACTGATTATTTCTTACTATAAAACATACACAAATATGCCACTAGAACAGATTGAGCAAATCGAGAAAGACATGGCGATGGGTGATAATCCACGCGATACCAAGGCAGCTTTAGCACATAGAATTGTTGAGCGTTATCACGGTGAGAAAGTTGCTAGCCAAGTTCAAACTCAATGGGATAAGCAGTTTCGCAATGGAGAGAAACCAACAGACATTGAAATTTGTAAATTAACTACAGCCGAAGCAAAAAACTCATTCAAGGCTCTTGCCAAAATGTTTGGACTAAGTACATCCGAGATTCGCCGCAAAGTAAAAGAAAATGGCATCAGAGTGAATAGCCAGGTTTTTGAACTTGACCAAGCGTTACGTGATGGCGATATTATTCAACTAGGTAAACGTCGCTTTAAAAAAATAATATTTTGAAGATGAGCTCAAAGACTCTAAAACTAGAGTCAGTAGTTAGCCAGCTTAGCGGCGTTGGCCCAACCCTTATGAAGGGACTAACTAAGCTAGGTATTGGCTCGGTTCGTGATTTGCTGGAAAATTATCCTCGTCGCTGGGAAGACTACTCAAAGACTGTCAAAATCGCCAATCTTACACCGGGTTTAGTGACTATCAAGGCCAAAGTTGAGAAAATACTGTTCAAACGGACATTTAGAAAAAGACTTACAATAGTTGAAGCAATTTTAAGCGACGAAAGCGGTACAACTAAAGCTGTTTGGTTTAATCAACCCTATATTGTTGGTACTTTAAAGGAAGGCGAAAATTATTTTTTTGCCGGCAAATTTGAATTTAAAAACAATAATTTATCTCTGCAAAGCCCTACCTTTGAAGAAAGTTTAGGACTAGCTAAAAGCGGCAAGATTATACCAATTTATAATGAAAACAGTTTAATTAATTCACGTCTAATTTCCAAATTAGTAAATCAAGTAATTGATTTGGCAAATCACATGAGCGACGATTTACCAAACGTCATCTCTCAAAAAAACCGTTTAATGAATTTAGATGA